>NZ_PZGG01000014.1 GCF_003043455.1 Staphylococcus simulans
GAAACCATGCGGTTTCATGTATTATCCGGTATTAGCCCCGGTTTCCCGGAGTTATCCCAGTCTTATAGGTAGGTTACCCACGTGTTACTCACCCGTCCGCCGCTAACGTCAGAGGAGCAAGCTCCTCGTCTGTTCGCTCGACTTGCATGTATTAGGCACGCCGCCAGCGTTCATCCTGAGCCAGGATCAAACTCTCCATAATAATTTATGATGTTTGACTAGCTCATAAAAACTAATTGTTTTAAAACGTCCTTAAGACGTTTGTTAATTTGGAATTAACGTTGACATATTGTCATTCAGTTTTCAATGTTCATTCGGTTTATTTTTCCGACTCACAAGAATCAATTATACTCTCTTAAAACTTTAAAGTCAACACTTTTTCAAAAGTTTTTTGAGAAGTTTTTTCTGTGTGATTGTTGAAGTTATTTGTTTCGTTCGTTCAACAGGTATTAACTATACTAGCTTCTGCGCTTTTTTGCAACCCTTAAAATCCATCTTTTTTCGCCCTCAAACTGCTCAACGACGCTATTTTCCGTACTTTTATTCCAATGAAACCTGTAATGTTCGTTAAATATCCCCTTACATTTCTATATCTCTTCACAATCTCTTAATATTCCTCACAAAAACCAAACTTTAATTTTTTCTAAAAAAGTTTAAAAAAGTGCAGACGGGCATAATAAGAGGTTGAGCCTCTAGTATTATGACACTTCTGCACTGATTTTACATTTCTGTTCTGCCAGCAATTGCACGTGACAAAGTCACTTCATCTGCATATTCTAAGTCTCCGCCTACAGAAAGACCTTGCGCCAATCTTGTTACTTTAATACCGATTGGTTTCACAAGTCGAGAAATATACATTGCTGTCGATTCACCCTCTAAGTTAGGATTCATCGCAAGAATCAATTCTTTTACTTCTTCATCTTTTAATCGTTCTATTAATGAAGGAATATTAATATCCTCTGGCCCGATACCATCCATCGGAGAGATTGCACCATGCAATACATGATATAAACCTTTATACTCCCTCATTTTTTCCATTGCAATAACATCTTTGTCATCTTCAACTACACAAATAACAGAACGATCTCTCTGTTTATCTTGGCAGATATAACAAGGATCTTCTTCAGTAATATGTCCACATGTACTGCAATATGTTAATTCACGTTTGACATCTACAAGCGCTTTTGCGAATTGAACGACGTCATCTTCTTTCATATCTAAGACATGAAATGCCAGACGTTGTGCCGTTTTCGGCCCAATGCCTGGCAATTTCATGAAACTATCAATAAGTTTCGAAATTGGTTCTGGATAATGCATGGCTTATCACATTCCAGGAATGTTCAAGCCTTTAGTGTGTTTGCCTAAGCGTTCTGATGTTAATTCATCTGCTTTATTCATCGCTTCATTTGTAGCAGCTAACACTAAATCTTGAAGCATTTCAACATCATCTGGGTCGACTGCTTCTTCATTGATTTCAACATCTACGACTTCTTTATGACCTGTTACAGTTACAGTTACCATACCGCCGCCTGCTGTACCTTTAACTCTTTCGTCTTTTAATTTTTCTTGCTCTTCAGCCATTTTCTTTTGCATTTTCTGCATTTGTTTCATCATTTGTTGCATATTTCCGCCACCGCGCATAATATAGTTCCTCCTTAGATTCTAGCTTTATTATTCAACATAAGTCTAAGATACAAGAGTTCAATCGTATTCAATCGATTTTTTTACTTATAATGGAAGAAACCCATTATTTACTCTCCTATCTCTTCTATTGATATGCAAATTATAACACAAAGCACACAGGTCTTTCGACAATGATGGTATCTGAAAGGCTGTGTGCTGTATTTACTTTATTCTTCATCCATGACATGAACAGTGTCTTCACCAAACATATCTTTGGCTTTTTGAACAATATCATCTTGAGGTGCTTCTTGTTTCGTTTCTGTTTGGTTTGCTTGTTGATTACGTTTTCGATTTTGAAGATATTCAGAGCGTACTTGCATCCATTGATCTGCAGGTACACCGACAACTGCAACATCTTTATTGATAATACTACGTACAACTTCTTCTAAGTTTTTACGTTTCTCATCATCGTCATTTACGATTTCACAATGAATCTCTGCTTCAAATTGAACCAAAACACTTTTTTCACTCGCCGCGACTGGAATAGAGTTTTGCAATAAACTCACCAATGCTTTTTGATTATGATTCTTCGCATGGTCAATTACTTCTTGCCAATGTTCTTTCAATAATTGAATATCTTCTTTATTCGCATTATCTAATACCTTCGCAATTTGTGTCATAGAGTAACTGTTCTTACTCTTACGACGTCCTCTAGATGCTGTATGTTGCTTAGGTGGTGTATTTACTTGTGGAACACCTTGTTGTTTTAATGCGTGCAATTCTTGCTCAAGATGTTCTAAACGTTGCAACAAGGCGCTATTAACATCATTGGTACCTGTTGTTTGCGTTGCTTGCGATTCGTTCATTGAAGTTTGAGGCTCTGATGTTTTAGAAGCCCCACCTGCTTTAATCAATTCTGCCATTTTAACCAATAATACTTCAAAGTGTACGTTTTGATTTACACTGAAACGCACAGATACTAATGTATCATTGATTAAATCAATCATTTTATACAAGGTATCAAAGTCAAAGCCCATCAAAGCATCATATTCTGTTTGATTTTGGGCTGTTTTATTCATAATCGTATCACGTACAAAGTAAATCAGATCATTAATTAAACGATTGACTTCTTTACCGTCTTCTATAAATTGATGATAGCGTGCAAAAGCTGCTTTTACTTCTCCATTTGCCACATCATTTAATAAAGCATTCAGAGAAGCTTCATCTACACTACCAGTTACATTCAACGCATCTTGCAATGTTAAGTGTTCATCACCGAATGCAATTGCTTGGTCCATGATACTCAACGCATCACGCATACCGCCTTCAGAAGCTTTCGCAATAAACGCAATTGCTTCTTCATCGAATTCAATATGTTGAGATTCCGCAACATAGCGTAAACGATCAATAATTTGATCTAAACTAATTGCTTTGAAATCAAAGCGTTGCGCACGCGAAATTATAGTAGGCGGAATTTTATGCGGTTCAGTTGTCGCCAGAATAAAAATAGCATGTGCTGGCGGTTCTTCTAACGTTTTTAACAATGCATTAAATGCACCCGTCGTCAGCATATGCACTTCATCGATAATATAAACTTTATATTTTGATTGTGATGGTGCGTATTTCACTTTATCTCGTATGTTTCTGATTTCATCGACACCATTATTACTTGCTGCGTCAATTTCAATGACATCTGAATTAGAGCCTTGCGTAATACTCTTACAAATGTCGCATTCATTACAGGGTTCTCCGTCAACGCTGTTAGGACAGTTGATTGCTTTCGCAAATACTTTCGCAATACTCGTTTTCCCAGTCCCTCTAGGACCGCTGAAAATATAAGCATGCGATTGTTTACCCTTAGCAATCGCGTTACGGAGCGTCTTAGTTACATGCTCTTGTCCGACCACATCACTGAAACTTTGTGGTCGATACATTCTATATAAAGCTTGATAATTCACTTTCGCACCTCCGAATACAAATCAACATTATTATAGCACGCAGACAGGATGCAATGCGATGATAGAAATCAAACTTCATTTTCTAAGATTAACTGTCCTTGAGGATGTGCATCTAAAGTATCCCACAATAAATAAACACTATATTGATCTATGTCTTCACCTTCTGGAACTTCTACACTGAAATCACTTAAAGGGATAAATCCAAGCGATCTGAAATAATCCGGCTCACCCTCTACAATAATTTCATTATAGCCAGCCTCTTTTGCTCGGCTTTCTATTGCTTCTACCAAAGCCTTGCCGATACCATATTCTCTATAATCCTCTTTCACAGATAACGAACGTATCATTAAAGGACGCTGTATATCTTCTTCATTTCGAATCAACTCTTGCATCATTAAAATATGACCAACGATTTCATTATCATCAGTACGCGCAATCATTTCAAAATCATAATTATAATTAGGCAAGCGTCTTAATTCACGCAAACTATCTTCGTAATACTCCCCTTCGAAGAGTCCTTCACTATCTTTTTTGTCTTTTAAGTGTGCAATCACTGGATAATCGTTTTCTGTTACTGTACCTAGAAATATCTGCATACGTTCCCCTCCGTTATTCAGTAAAATGTATTAGGTACATTATAACGTAACTTGCTTTTTTCTCTTATTAATATGGGTTTATACATTTTCGACAATCACTAAAGAACCCATGATGCTCATTTTTGAAGAAATTATATAATATTTGTAAAATTAATGTAAATTATGTGATAAGATATGAGTTAACTAAGTCAGCATTGTCAAAATCCATTAAGGGGGCGACACACATGGTAATGAAAAATAAAGCTTATACCCTTTTAGGCATCGTGTTTATTGTATTGTGTCTAGCCAATTTTGTTGTTTTATATAATATATGGGCAGTTCTGCCAGGCCTGATTTGTGGCATCGTCTTTTTACGCTACGGTATTCAATTCAAAAGTGCAGAAGAAATTTTAAAAACTAAAAGCAAAGAAATATAAAACATGCGATATGTCTCAAATATAGAGATATATCGCATGTTTTATAACCAAGAATAGGTTTTACAACTATCAAGCGCTCTTTTTACTAATACTTGTCCTATACATATCTTCGATTTAATTTTCTCTAATTCACCTATTGCTTTATCCGCCATTTTACCCTCTGCTGCTTCATTAATTTCACCACTAAAAGCATTAATATCTTGAAATAATAAATGCAATTTCTCTTCTATATCGCTTAATTTTTCTCTTTCATCACGGATCATCTGATCAGTCTCTTTTTTCATTTGCATTTTTAATGACATCAAGTAAGCTTGTTCTTTTGCAAATTGAACCCCTTCTTCTATAGTTTCTCCTGTTTTTCCAGTCACATCTTCAACTGTTTCTATTAATTCTTTTCTAATATACATACTTATCTCCTCTAGTTCAAACCAAACTTTTCACTTAAATCCATTTCTAATGTATGCATTTCTTTTGTATTGGTTTCTAAGTGATTGGCAAATTGTACAATTAAACTTTTAATTTTTTTCAAACTGTCTGCACTTTCCTCGAACTCTAAGCCATCATAAAAGTCATAGTGTTCTGTTTTAGAAAGCTCTTGCATATAATTTTCAATATCACTTCTACTAATATACTCAAATCCGCCATTAGAAATTTTTTCTGCATATTTACTTTCTATTGCTTTAGCTTGTATTTTAGTTTCATCGATATAGTTTTCTAATTCTTTTAAAGCAACTCCAATAAATTCAACCTTACTCGGTAATTTTTTGGATATATTATATAACATCTCATAATCCATTTTTATAACAATATGGTCTCCATCGAATAGATAGGTATCCAATCCATGACCTTTAATCGTCTTGTAGTGCGTGTGTTTGTCCTGTATCGCAAATTCTTTACCAATAATGGGATGTAAAAATTCAATCGTTCCGATTAAATCTGTATTATGAGAGTAATCAATAATACGACTAGCATATTTAGAATTATTGAAATTCTTTTTGATTTCTGGTGGTAATAGACTAAAACTATTAGGAGCTGAAAAAGTTCTGACCTGATCAAAATCGAACATTACACCCACAGGCACAATACCAGCACCACCTAAACTGTGTCCGGTACCATATTTGTGCTTAGGATTATACTTTTCAATCACTGATTTGACCCAAATTGCACCTTCATCAAATTGATTAATTTTAAATGAATTTACTTTACCTATTTCAGTTTTAGGACTTTTAATTTCCATATTTTCTAAATCACTATACTTTTTTATTTTTGGGGTTGAGTAATTTATCTGTAACGGAAGCGCATTCACCACTAAAATTTGTGCATCAGCTTTAATATCCGCACCCTTATCTTCAAATAAGTTCGTTCCAGCAAAAGCAAAGTACATTTCATCTTTATCTACTGAACCATCACTTCTCACTGGCGCAACAGCCATTGCTTTAAAACCATTCTCATGATCAATACGTGAAGACATTACTTTAAACGTTTGTTCTTTATGACTAATTGAAACTGTGAAGTCTTTTTCGAACCCTTTTATATTATAGACTTTTGAAGATAATTCATGATAGGTTTTATCCTTTTGGTATAGTTTCATTATCCCACCTCTTTAGGTATACTTATTAATAAGTATTATACATCTTGATATTACAATACGCTATTATATTTTTTATGTATAAATAAAATTAATCTACGAAAGGTACAATATGAAACAAAAACTATTATTCTATATCTCCATCATTATTATTTTAATGTTTATAGTTTGGAAAGGATATGAATGGAAAATGCAACATGATATTGAACAAGAAAGATTTGATAAACTTAAAAATGAAATCACTCTATATTTGAAATATAATTTAAATAGCTTCAAAAGTGTTAAGTTCACTGAAACAGATGTTGACCCTCTCGGTTTTTACGTTGTTGAAGGTTATGTGAATAATAATAAAGGCATGAGATTTTCCGCTAGTAAAGATGGTACTAATTCTCAATATTATGAAGGTAACATAGGCGGTAGTGAAACATTCATGAAGCTATTAAAAAAAGACAGAAAATCCATTCCTGAAATTGAAAAAGAAATTCGCAATTCCAAAAACAAAGGACTCCAATAATTAAACATTAGAGTAAATAATTGAAAAACGTCTTATAAAGCATTCAATCTAGTGGCTGCTTTATAAGACGTTTTTTGTATTATCTTGATTAATATTCCATTGTTTGATGTTTGCGACCATGCATGAAATAGTACAGTGCAATGACAAACACAAGTAATAGTGCCATTAACATATAAAGGTTTCGATAGCCTACACTACCAATTAAAATACCGAGTAATGTTGGACCAGCACCCGCACCTAAATCCGCAAAGATATAGAATGTTGAAGTCGCAAGTCCAATTTTTTCAGGTGGTGACGCTTGAATCGCAATCGTTTGGAAAGATGGAATCGACGTACCATAACCAATACCGATGAATATAGCTGAGAATAATAACATCCAACTACTATGTGTCATACTTAATAATACTAAGCCAATGACAAATAAAACCAATACAGGATAAACAACTTTATTCGCACCATAGTTATCGAATACTTTACCTGTAATCGGTCTGACTACAAACGTACTAAATGCGTAGACCACAAAGAAGAAACTTGCGGCAGCCGCTAACCCAATATGGCTGGCATACGAATCTAAGAATGCGAGTACACTTGAATAAGCAATCCCTACAAAGACAATAACAATAGAAATCGGTATAGCTTGTTTTTGTAGAAATTGGCCGAGGCCTTTAGCTGGATTCACTTCTTTATTCTCAGCATCTACCATAGGTTGTCTGATATTAGAGATGAAGAGTGATAAAACCCCAGCAAGTAAGATACAGATTAAACATACAATGAAGTTACTTTCAAAACTGAAGCGTTGATTGATTAAAATACCTAAGAAAGGACCAATCGCTGACGCTACTGTAGTGCTTAATGCGTAATAGCCGATACCTTCACCTTTTCGATCTTCTGGCACAATCGTAGATGAATACGTTCCTGTTGTTGTAGAAGCCATCCCAAATGCGATACCATGGATTAAACGCACAATGATTAAAACTAATAAGCTATGAATAAGGAAATACAACGCTATGGCCACAAATGAAAAGACCAAACTTGCTAAAAGCGTCTTTTTCAAATTAAGCTGATCAATATATTTCCCAGTAAATAAACGCCCAAATAACATCCCAATAATAAAGATACCGGCAGCTAAACCGCCCATGCCCTCACCCGCATGAAAAGTATCTATTGTAAAAGAAGTCACAGTTACGATTAAGGCGTAATGAATGATATACATTAAGAAGTTAATCAATGTAATAAATATAAAGTCCTTCGTCCACAAATGACGATACATATTTGTACACTCCCTCTTTACGTCACAAAAATTTCAACGAAACTATTATAATCATAAATAACACTAATGTATAATGGAATTTGTTAATGTTTTCATAAGCAGAACTAATGAATAAGAGGTATAGTTATGAATTTTACACAGTTATATTATGTTAAAACAATCACTGAAACAGGTTCAATTACGAAAGCAGCAACCTTATTACACATCACGCAATCTGCGTTAAGTCAGTCTATCTCTCATTTAGAAGACGAGTTAAATTTAAAGCTGTTTCAACGTCAAAAAAGCGGTACGACTTTAACACCGCAAGGCAAAGAAATATATCCCTTCATCTTAGATCTGTTAGAACAAGAATCCACACTTTACGATAAAATTGAAACTTTGAATTCAGAAATGAAAGGCACCCTTTCTATTGCTACAGTTCCAAGTTTATTTATGACTATCGTTCCAAGTGTAATGTCTACATTTAAAAGAGACAACCCCAATATCGATGTACAAATTACTGAAGCTGAAAATGATGAAGTTCAACGTTTAGTTGTCAGCGGAGAAGCTGACATTGGTTTATATACTATCTTAAAAGAAGAAGACTTAGACGTTCGTGGTGCGCGTTATGCCCCATTGTTCTCTAGCGGTTTTACCGCTATTGTCCCAAGCGACTCTAAACTCGCTTACTATAATCAACTTTCACTAGAAGATATCAAAGGCTTCCCGTTCATTCTATATGATCGCAACTTCTATAAAAAGAACATCCAAAATTTCGAAGAAAAGAATGGTTCAATCAACCTATTATTTTCTACTGAAAACGTCGGTGTACTATTCAATTCCGTTGCAGAAGGCTTAGGTATCAGTATTCTGTCAGATTTAATGGTAGAAAGTACCCCTTATTATCAACGTAATATGATTACCACTGTTTCTGTAGGAGCACCATTTAATCAAATGATTGAATACGGCGTGCTTTATATGGAAGATTCTGAGAAACAAAAACAGATTTCAGAGTTCACGAAGTATTTAGTTAAAGCCGCCCATAACAATCATTAAATAATCCAAATTAAAAAGTGCTTTCATAAGATAAGTTTCAACCTACCTTATGAAAGCACTTCTTTATATATATTCGTACATTATAGACATAAAAAAACCGCGCAACTTTGCTTTGAATGTGTATCATGAACGTTACCAAAGTCGACAGCTAAATCTCGGCTACCCTACGGCACATATGATAATCCACTTAATGCTGCTTCCGTCAGGACCTGACATGATTCATGGGTTCATATTGCATAGGACCGAAATCTTCAAACACCTCGTGCTTTGGGCAGACTTCACAAGTACACACCCTAGGCAAAGTATTCAGTCTCGCATAAGCGGATTTCGAGAATAGGGAACCGCTACCTCCCCACCTAGCACGGCAAGTTATATCTTACTATATATTAAGCAGGTAATGCAAGTATTAATGATTTGTAAATCTTCCTCTTAATAAGTGCTTCATTTTCTTTCTTATTATTTAAGAAGAAAACCAGCTAACACTATATTAGCTGGCTTTTATCTTATCTTCTTGAGAAATCCACAAATCTGAATTCAGTCGCAATATGCTTTGCGATATTGTATTGAAATTTCGTAGTGTCTTTTAAATGCACCACACCTCTGACTGTGGCAGTGTAAGGTGGATTTACTTGTCCGAAAGCTTCATACTCCGCTTCTCCAAACGCCTCAAACGTAATAGCCTTACTAGAATAACTAATCTCTTGTTTAAGTTGTTGCTCAATATATTCATACAGCGAATTCTTCACAATCGTTTCTGTTAAACCTGGAACGACACTTGCCACCAAGTAATCTTCATCTATAATTTTGACTCTGCCGTCCATTTTACGATAACGCACAAGATGCCACAACTTGGCATTGTCAGTTAAATCTAGCGCTTCTTGAACGGCAGGGACTTCTTGTGCTCGGACGGTTTCTAGTATTTTCACTTCTGTTTCTAAAGCAATGCCTAAGTTTTGTTGGACCTCTTTGAAACTTGTCAGCTTAGAAAACGGGAACTCCTTAACACCTTGATAAATCACAATCGAGCCCTTGCCTCTGATTTTTTGAATCATGCCTTCACTGACCAATAAGTTCAGTGCACGACGCACTGTTTCGCGTGAAGCATGATACATGGTAACCAAATCATGTTCAGAAGGCAGCTGTGCGCCATATACTAACTTTTCATTCATAATTTGTGTTCTTAAATCATCGTAGATTTTCGTGAATTTCTTTGGTTTCGTCATCATCGTTCTCACTCTATTCTTCATTCGTCTTAATCGTTATAGTGCCTAGTTATCCTCTTGTGCAATAACAATTGCACCATAACCGTCAATCTCTCCATCCACAATCGTACCGCGTTCTAGAACAACCTCTCCTGTTGTTTCCAGATCTTCTGGTAATAAAGCCGCTTCTTTACTAAAGTTAGCGATTACTAACCATTGTTGATCTTGATACGTACGTCGATAAATCATTAATTGCTTATTATCCATGTATAATGGCGTAATATCTCCATACGTTATAATATCATGTTCATGACGTAAACGGATTAATTCACGATACGTTTGTAAGACAGAATGTTCGTTTTCGATTTCATCTTCAACATTAATATAACTTGCGTCGTCTGGAATATCAATCCACGGTGTACCACTTGTAAATCCAGCATTTTCAGCTGGTGTCCACTGCATTGGTGTACGTGAATTATCACGAGATTTTTGCGCTAGAATCTGCATAATACGCGTCTCTTCTACACCTTGTTCTTTTAAATTACGATACGCATTCAACGATTCAACATCTCGATATTGATCAATACTTGTGAAATGCGGATTGGTCATCCCAATTTCTTCACCTTGATAAATATATGGTGTTCCTTGCAGCATATGCAGTGCTACAGCTAACATTTTCGCACTCTTTTGACGTAATTCCTCAGTTGAATCATCTCCAAAACGAGAAACCACACGTGGCTGATCATGGTTGCACCAGAAGATTGCGTTCCAACCGCCGCCTTGATGAATGCCCAATTGCCATTCCATTAAAATACGTTTAAGCGCTAAGAAATCATAATCTGCATACGTCCATTTTTCACCATTCTCATAATCTACTTTTAAATGGTGGAAGTTAAATACACTATTTAATTCTTCACGCTCTGGTTTCGTATACTTAATACAATTTTCAATCGTAGTTGAAGACATTTCTCCGACTGTCATTAAGTCTTTGCCTCCGAATGTTTCACGGTTCATTTCGTGAATGAACTCATGGACACGTGGGCCATCTGTATAGAATTCTTTTCCAATCGCTTCAGAATCTTTGAATTCATCTTTAGAAATTAAATTAATAACGTCAAAGCGGAAACCATCTACACCGAAATCAATCCAGTAATTAATCATGTCGTATAATGCCGCTCTTACTTCAGGATTCTCCCAGTTCAAGTCTGCTTGCGTCACGTCAAAAAGATGTAAGTAATATTCATCGCTTTTTTCATCATATTTCCATGCATTACCCCCGAATTTTGATTCCCAATTTGTCGGAGGTACACCATCTTTCGCGGCTTTGCGGAAGAAGTAATAATCACGATACGGATTATCTTTTGATGAAATCGCCGATTTAAACCATTCATGTTCTGTTGACGTGTGATTGATGACGATATCCATCATCACTTTCAAATTATGCGCATGCGCTTCATCTAGTAAACGTCTTAATTCTTCTTTCGTCCCAAAATCTTCATTAATGTTATAGTAATCACTGATATCATAACCATTGTCATTCATCGGTGATTGATACACTGGCGTTAACCAAAGATAATCGACACCTAAATACTCTAGATAATCCATTTTTTCAATAATCCCGTTTAAATCTCCTACACCATTTCCTGTCGTGTCGTTAAATGATTTTGGATAAATTTGATAAACAACAGACTTTCTCCAATCGTTATGTTTCATAATATGATCACCTTTTCCTCTCTCTTTATAAAAAAACAGAACACCTTTTGTATGATGTTCTGTTTTTTAAACGTACGTTTTATATATCTATAATCACTTAATCTACCATTTCTTTTGCTTTTGTTTTCGCAAATTTTGAGAAGATAACTGTTAAGATTGCAGGTACAATCACCGCAATGACTGTACAAATCGCATAGACTACCCAATATTCTTTTTGGATAGAAATGATTGCGGGTACACCGCCGACACCCACGTTACCTAATACTTTGCTGGCACCGATGAAAGCACCAAGCACACCTGATGTTAAAATTGCCGCAACAAATGGATATTTTAATGGAATGTTTACCCCGAACATTGCAGGTTCTGTGACACCTAGCAAACCAGACACACTTGATGTAATCGCTAAACCTTGTTCTTTTACCATCTTACGACGTTTGTAGACGTACCAAGCGCCAAGAGCTGCTGAACCTTGACAGATATTTGAAATCGCAAGAATCGGCCATAAGTATGTCCCTTTTAATGAGCTTCCCATTAATTGGAAGTCCACAGCTAAGAACATGTGGTGTAAACCTGTAATTACAAGCGGTGCATAGAATAAACCGTAGATTGCGCCGCCTAACCAACCAGCACGGTTGAATAAGAATGTAACGATATCTGTAATACCTGTACCGATCCATAAAGCAATCGGTCCAATAACTAAGAATGCAAGGAAACCTGTTACTAATAATGCGATAGGTCCTACAACTAACATCTTAATTGAATCATGAACAACTTTGTTTAAGCCTTTTTCAATTTGCGCTAAAACATAAGAAGCTAATAATACTGGTAACACTTGTCCTTGATAGTTTAACTGTTTTACATCTAATCCGAAGATATGCCAAACAGGAATCTTAGATCCTTCATTTAAAGCATATTGTGATACCAATTGCGGATGCATTAAGACAAGTCCTAATACTAAACCAAGTACTGGGTTACCGCCGAATACACGCATACTACTCCAACCAATCAACGCCGGCAAGAAGATAAACGCGGTTGTCGCAATCACGTTCACAATATCTGCGAAGTCATGAATTTGCGGGAACTGTTTCACTAATGGTTGCGGACCGAATAAGTCCTCCATTGTTAAAAGGTTATAAATCCCCATTAATAAACCGGCAGTGACGATAGCTGGTAAGATTGGAATGAAGATATCCCCTAATAGTTTTACGAGTCTCTGCAACGGATTACCTTTTTTCGCAGCCGCTGCTTTTACTTCATCTTTAGAAGCCCCTTCTTTACCGACTTCATTCATAAAACGTTTATATACTTCATCGACTGTCCCCGGGCCGATGACAATTTGATATTGATTATCCGCTTTAAATTGTCCTTTAACGAGCGGATTCTCACTTAATTCGTCCTTATTTACTTTATTATCATCTTTTAATACTAAACGTAATCTCGTGACACAGTGCGTCGCTGCCTCTAAGTTTTCAGCACCACCGATTGCTTCCACAATCTGTTTAACATCTTTATCTTTTACAGCCATCTGACTCACTCCCTTTATTTTATCTTTGAATCCATTGTACTTGTCTAGACAAGTTATGTAAAGGCTTTCATTCAAATATTTTAAAAAAGCGATAATCTTACAAAAAAAGATTACCGCTTCTTCAATTAAATACATCACTATGGACGTTCTATAATTTGAATTAAATTACCGCAAGTATCATCAAACACCGCGAACTTTACACCATTCCCCATATCCATAGGTGCCATGGTGAACCCTACACCATGTTCTTTTAAAGTTTGGTAAGTCGCTTGTACGTCTTCTACATCGAACATTGTACAAGGAATCCCTTCTTGTTTCAGACCCTCTTGATAAGTCTTTGCGACAGGATGTTGATTAGGTTCTAATAATAATTCAGTGCCTTCAGGATTCTCTGGTGATACAACTGTCAACCATCTGTATTCACCTGCAGGTTCATCCGCATGTTTTTGAAACCCTAATACTTCAGTATAAAATTTTAATGCGTGCTCTTGATCTTCCACAAAAATACTTGAAACTTTGATTTCCATATGAGTTTACCTCCGTTGTTGCGTCACTCTTTCATTCCTTAAATTTACATCATATAAACTTATAATTGAATCGAACCCTTTAATGTGAAAGTTACGATAGAAACTAAAAAGGCAATCATTCAACGTAACAGTTGAGTGATTGCCTTTTTATATCTATTAGTCTTGGATTTAAAAATAATGGCGGAGGAAGAGGGATTCGAACCCCCGCGGGCCGTTAAGCCCCTGTCGGTTTTCAAGACCGATCCCTTCAGCCGGACTTGGGTATTCCTCCAAAATAAGCACAAGAACTATTATATGATATTTATAAAAAGAAGTCAACATTTCTCAAAAAATTTAATGTTAAGTTTTGTGAGAATGACGCAAAATTAAAACACACAGCCATAACTTTACAGCTGTGTGTTGAATTATTAACTAAATACCGTTTGTTTTTGTAAATATTTGTGTACAGCTTTCGCAACACCGCGTCCTTCTTTAATCGCCCAAACGACTAAACTTTGGCCACGTCTCGCGTCACCTGCCGCAAAGATATGCGGTTGGCTTGTCGCATAATCTTTATCATTCGCAACGATACTGTTGCGCTCTGTTTTTAAATTGAAATCATTTGGCACAGTATTTTCAGTACCGATAAAGCCAATCGCTAACAAGACTAAGTCAGCTGGCCAATGACGTAAAGTATCATTCATTTCTGTCGAACCATCTGGTAATTGGCGTAACGTTTGTGTATACACACCACGTACATTACCAAGTTTATCAACATCATAGCGCATAGAGTTTTCACCATATGCACGTGGTTCAAAACCGAATTTTTCTTCGTATTCACTATGCGCATAATCCATTTTAAAGACTGGCATAGACATCGGCCAATATGGATTACCTTCAATTTCATAACGTTCTGGTAATCTTGTGAACTGGTTAAACTGTACAATAGATTTACAATTTTCACGTAAAGCTGTTGCGACACAGTCGGCACCTGTATCACCAGCACCGATCACAATCACATTTTTACCTTCTGCACTGATTGTCGCATCTTCTGATTTCAGTTCACCATTTAAGATTTGTGTTTGTTCTGTCAAATAATCTAAAGCAAAATGGATACCTTGTCCCATACGGCCTTCAAGCGGTAAATCTCTCGCTTGATGTGAGCCAGTACAAACGATAATCGCATCAAATTGTTCATCTAACGTTTCCCGGGAAATATCGACGCCGACTTCTGTATCAGTGACAAATTTCACACCCGCTTCTTCCATCAAATGGACTCTTCGACGAACGACTGCTTTATCCAATTTCATATTTGGAATACCATACATTAATAAGCCGCCTGGTTCATGTGCACGTTCATAAACCGTCACATCATACCCTTTTGCATTTAATTCATCCGCAGCTGTTAAACCAGCAGGTCCGCTTCCGACAATCGCCACAGATTGTCCTAAACGTTTCTCTGGTACACGGGGTTGTACCCATCCATTTTCGAATGCTTCATCAATAATCGTTCTCTCGATCCCCTTGATTGCGATCGACTCTCGGTTAATTTTCATCACACATGCTTGTTCACAAGGTGCTGGACAAACACGCCCTGTAAAGTCAGGGAAGTTATTAGTTTCAGAGAGACGTTCATATGCCTCTCTGAAATCACCGTGGTAAACTAAATCGTTCCATTCCGGAATATAGTTTCCAATTGGACAACCGATTGTTTGTCGTCCTAAACTTTGACCTGTTTGACAAAACGGTGTACCACAATCCATACAACGCGCACCTTGACGCTGTGCATCTTCTTTAGTGAAACGCTGCTGGAATTGAAGATGGTTCGTTAAACGCTCTGCTAACGAAAGTTCCGGCAGTGCTTGTTTGTCATATTTCATAAAACCTTTGAATTCACCCATATCTAAACACTCCTTCTTATTTCGTTAATAAACAACTGAGAATGGTCCTTCTAAATCTGCTGCTTTACGTGTATCGTAGAAGGCATTCAAAATTGCTGTTTTAGAATTGTCTGCTTTACGTTCTTGATCTTCAATTTTATGCATCATTAATTTATAGTCTTTTGGTATGACTTTAACGACTTTTTGAGCCACATTGTCAAAATCAGCTAATACTGCTTTAGCTTTTTTACTGTCTGTGTATCGAACATGTTCTTCTAACATGTCTTTAATAACCGCAAATTCTTCTGGTTCAGTAATAGTATCGAAATCAAGTGTTGGCAATGCATTGTACGATTTGAAGTGTTCCACATCATCAGGGAAGATGTAAGCGACACCGCCGCTCATACCTTGACCGAAGTTGTCACCGACATTACCTAATACAATGACACGTCCACCAGTCATATACTCTAAACCATGGTTTCCGATACCTTCTACGACTGCATGAACACCACTGTTTCTGATACAGAAACGTTCACCGGCATAACCATTAATAAAGGCTTTACCGCTTGTAGCGCCGTAGAAGCATACATTACCGACAATAATATTTTCTTCACGTTCTTCATTTGGTGCATTAATGATAATCTTACCTCCGGATAAACCTTTACCAACATAGTCATTGGCATCACCTGTATGGTGAATTGTTAATCCTGAAGGTGAAAATGCACCGACACTTTGGCCTGCATGGCCTGTAGTTTCAACATAGATTGTATCTTCAGGTAAACCTTCCGCTCCATGTGCGCGAGTAATCAAGCTGCCGGCAGTTACACCTACATCACGTTGCTCATTGCACAACTTATATGTCCCTCTAAATAAAGTACCGTCTTGAATTGCCGCTTCAGCATCTGGAATCAATTCCGTTTGATCAAAACCTTTTTCTAAATGATGCTGTTGCTCAATTTGTTTGAATGTCGGTCCTTCATTTTGATAAAGCAACGGTGCCACATCAAGTGAACGTGCTTTTTCGTTAGCTACCGAATGATTTGCTTCTAATAAATCAGTTCGGCCGATCAATTCTTCAACAGAACGTAGACCCAGTTCAGCTAACACTTCACGTAATTCTTGTGCAATAAAGTGCATAAAGTTAACCATGTGATGTGCACGACCGTTAAAGAGTTGACGTAAATCTTCGTTTTGTGTAGCCACGCCGACAGGACATGTATCTTTATGGCACACACGCATCATGACACAACCTAGAACAACTAACGGTGCTGTCGCAAAACCAAACTCTTCCGCACCTAATGCACAAGCATAAGCCACGTCATGTCCAGTTAATAACTTACCGTCTGTTTCTAAACGAATACGAGAACGTAAATCGTTCATCATTAATGTTTGATGCGTTTCTGCTAGACCGATTTCCCAAGGCAGTCCAGCATGTTGAATACTTGTTTTAGGTGAAGCACCTGTACCGCCGTCATAACCGCTGATAACGATTTTGTCAGCAAAGGCTTTCGCAACACCTGCCGCAATTGTTCCGACACCACTCTTAGATACTAATTTCACAGCGATATTCGCTTGTGGATTCGCATTCTTCAAGTCATGAATCAACTGCGCTAAGTCTTCAATTGAATAAATATCATGATGAGGTGGTGGTGAAATCAAGCCGATACCTGGCGTTGAACCACGTACCTCAGCAATCCATGGATAAACTTTCGTACCTGGCAACTGTCCGCCTTCCCCTGGTTTAGCACCTTGTGCGACTTTAATTTGAATTTCAGTCGCATGTTGTAAATAATCACTTGTTACACCGAAACGACCTGATGCAACTTGTTTAATTGTACTTGTATAATCTTCACCTTCTGGACCTTTCACGTAACGTTCAGGGTCCTCTCCACCTTCACCGCTATTACTCTTACCGCCAATTAAGTTCATCGCTTCTGCTAAAGTTTTATGTGCTTCGGCAGAGATTGAACCATAACTCATGGCACCTGTATTGAATCGGTGAACAATGTCTTCTATCGGTTCAACCGCATCAATGCTGATCGGTGTACGTGATTTGAATTTCATTAAATGACGAATACGATCAGTACGTTGATGATTCACTGTTTTCGAATACTCTTTGAACATGTCATAGTCATTTTCACGACATGCATGTTGCAGCAACCTAATGGTAGTTGGGTTGAAAGCGTGATATTGACCTTGTTGGCGCCATTGGAACGTACTACCTGATTCAAGATGTTCTTCTTTACGTCCTTGGCGTTTCTTATTCTCTTCATCAATCAAATCAATCGTTAAACCAGATAACTTAGATTGTGTACCTGTGAAGTATTTATCAATGACCTCATGTGATAAACCGACTGCTTCAAAGATTTGTGCACCTTGATAACTTTGAACCGTTGAAATACCCATTTTAGACATGACTTTAATAACCCCTTCAGCCAACACGTCTGTATAAGTTTTCACTTGTGCTTCAGCAGGACCAGATAATTCACCTTGTTCTACCAATGCCGCAATCGTTTCTTGTGCTAAATAAGGAACAACTGCATTAGCACCATAGCCTAATAAACATGCGACATGGTGGACTTCACGAATTTCTCCGCCTTTTGCCACTAAACTTGTTTCTTGGCGTAAATCTTCAGTAATCAACGCCTGATGCAAGTAGCTGACCGCAAGTAAAATCGGAATTGCATACCCTGGTTCATCACGTAAGCTGCTGTCATCTAAGACTAAAATGTCATAACCTGCTTTAACCGCTTCAACCGCTTTCTCTCTCAACACTTCTAGCGCATCTTCTAAGCTGCCGCTATATACGGTTGATAAATGTTTCGCACGGAATGGTCCGTTCTCTGCTACTTTTAATTGCGCTTCTGTTAAAACAGGATGTTTCAATTGAAGACGATTCAACGCATCTGTGTCAGGTACAAGCAAATTGCCTTCTTTACCTAAGTATGACAATTCACTTGTGACGATTTTTTCACGATAAGCATCAATTGGCGGGTTCGTAACTTGTGCGAATAATTGTTTGAAGTAGTTGAATAATGATTCAGGACGTTCATTCAATACCGCAAGTGGAGCATCGTAACCCATCGCACCGATTGGATCTTTCTTACCGCGTACTAATTCAGCCATATATTTATGAATTTCTTCACGTGTATAACCGAATTGTTTTTGTAGACGTTCAACCGTTTCAAAATCCCAACCTTTTGATTCAAACGGCACTTCTAAATCTAAATCAACTTTATGTTTTTTCAACCATGTTTCATAAGGTAACTCGCTTGCGATTTCTGCTTTCAACATATGGTTATGTACCACTTCGTGTTTATCAAAATCAACAAGTAATAAACGACCTGGGTTCAAGCGCCCTTTAAACGCAACGTCTTTTTCCTCTACATCGATTACACCGACTTCAGAAGAGAAGATAATATAGTTGTCTTTCGTAACTGTATAACGACCTGGACGTAAACCATTACGGTCAGTTAAAGCACCGATTTTGTCACCATTACAGAAAGCGATCATCGTTGGGCCATCCCATGGTTCCATCATATAGCTGTAGTACTCATAAAAAGCACGGACAGCACTTTGGTTAGCTTTGCTGTATTGCCATGGTTCAGGCACTAATAACATCGCAGCTTTCTCAGGTTCCATCGCAAGCGATAAAAATTCAAGCGCATTGTCGACAATTGCAGAGTCACTACCGTCCACATCTAATACAGCGTGTACTTTTGGTCGATCATTTTCATCAAAAATAGTTTCAACTAAACGTTTCTGACGTGCACGCATCCAGTTGACATTACCTCGGATGGTATTGATTTCACCATTATGCATTAATAAACGGTTAGGATGTGCACGTTTCCAACTAGGGAACGTATTCGTACTAAAACGAGAGTGAACTAAACCTAATTTAGATTCATAATCAGGATGATTTAAATCTTCATATAGTCCTTTAATTTGGTCAGAACGTAACCAACCTTTATAAACAATCGTTTTTGGAGATAAACTTGTGAAGTATAATTCCAACTCTTGTTCATCACCGTAAAATTCAATTTGTTTACGTGCAAGATATAAGCGTTTCGCTGCGTCTGCACTATGATTTAAATCAATAAAGACTTGTTGAATGACCGGCATTGTTTCAGCGACATGCGGTGCAACAGCTGAAACATCCACAGGTACATCGCGATACCCGATCACACGAAGACCTTCAGTTTCAAAATAGGCTTTAAAGATTGTTTCGTGTCTTGAACCTGCAATGCGTTCATTAGCGAAAAAGAAACCGACAGCGTAGTTACCTTCTTCAGGTAAGTCTAAGTCTGTCTGTTCTTTGAAAAATTTAAATGGAATTTCAGTCATAATTCCTGCTCCATCACCAGTCATCCCGTCAGCACCGATCCCCCCACGGTGATCCAAACGGCG
This sequence comes from Staphylococcus simulans, assembly GCF_003043455.1. Classification (GTDB taxonomy): domain Bacteria; phylum Bacillota; class Bacilli; order Staphylococcales; family Staphylococcaceae; genus Staphylococcus; species Staphylococcus simulans_A. The sequence continues at coordinate 20,234 of NZ_PZGG01000014.1, forward strand.
CAGCATTTCTAGTGACTTAATGACAATATCATGCGATCGTAAATTGTCCATGTTTGCATAAAATCCTATGCCGCAAGCATCATGTTCGTTTCTTGCATCGTACAAACCTTGATTCTGCTCATTTACCATGCTTGCTCCTCCTTTAAATATGCGTTGTATGAATTTTCAGATTATTATCGATAACTATTATAATATAGGAGGGTATTCTTCTGTTCAATTCAAAAATTAGATGATATCATTCTAATAATTAGAACAATAAGTGTGGTGCAGAAAATCATGGAATTTAAACAACTTAAATACTTCATTGAAGTAGCTAAAAGAGAACATTTATCTGAAGCTGCTTTAGAACTGAACATTGCCCAATCAGCCATCAGTCGCCAAATTTCACAATTAGAAGAAGAATTAAATACAAAGTTATTCAGAAGAGAAGGCCGAAATATTTATTTAACTGAAGCAGGTCAACGCTTTATGACTCAAGCAACGAAGATTGTCGAACAAACCGAACAAACTTTAAATATGTTCCGACATGAACAAGAAGCTGAAGCTAAACGTATCAAAATCGGTTATGTCGAAAGTTATGTCTCACAGCTCTTAACTTTACTGATACAGAAATTCGAAAAAGAACATTCAACAACGCTGCTCCCTATGAGGCAATCAAATGAAGCATTATTAAAATCAACACTGAATCGTGATTTAGATGTTGCGTTTGTTGATTTAACTTCTGCGTTAAAGAAATATAACGAAATTGAAATCATACCGTTATTCGAAGATAACTATCAATTATATGTACCAAAACAAGATCCATTAACTGTGACAGTCAATCCTCCTTTAAAACAACTAAATACACAACCGATATTTTTAATGGCAGATTTACCTCAGCAACTGATACATCTCCTTGAAAATACAGCGAAATGTACTACATATCGCATTTCAACAGAACGTTTAGCGAATTACTTATTGAAACATAATCGCGGTTACGTCATTACACCCCAATATATTCCTTTACCAGAAAGCGAACACTTTGTACGTTTAAGCCTAGCGCATACAGAACTTAAACGAACGTTATGCGCAATCGTTAGAAAAGACAACCACAAACCAGAACTGACTGCTTTACTCAAAGAAATTACTACCTTGCTTTCTCATACTTCGGTTTATCATTAAAAGTAAATAACGAAACTCTAACACTATTAAATCCTCTATGAAACGTCGAAATAATCCGGCGCACCATAGAGGTTTCTTTGTTTCTTAAATTTTGACCTTTAAATCATTTGAACTTCTATTAAACAAACCCTTCCAAAAATGACTACTTTATTATAGGTTTAAAGTTATAATACAAATAAAAGATAGAAAGGAACTTTTCAATGCGCTACAAACTTAAAGAAAAAGATTTATTAGAATGTTTGAAACTTCATCATCCAGAACACGAATTCAAAGAAGGACGCCTACTCGTCGGTCAAAACAAACGTAATAACCTAGAAATTTATTATTTAGGAGAAGAAGATTTTTTCGCAGTTGTGACGGTTGATTTCTTCACTTTCGATTTCCTTGAAATAGCACTCGTAGACAAGACAAGTATTGATGAAATCTATTTGAAAGACGGTTTTCTATATAGAAAAATGTTTGTGAAGGTCGGCGATGAAATCGTAAAATATAGTACATCTCGAATACTGCTCACAGATTTTCAACAAGCGCATTATAATAAATTCATTGACGGACAAAAAGAACGCGTTATTTATAAAGATGGGAAGTTTTTGTAAAAATAATATATTTGAAATCATTGGCATTCTACTTCCATTAAGATTATAATCACGTTGTTAATATTTGATTGAGAATCTTAGAAAGGGTGACGGTTATGTCATTCAAACAAAGACTGCATCAGCCGTTTTCTTGGGTGTTGATCGGCTTTGCGGTTATTTTTATCGCAAGTCTGGTATTCACATTGTTTAATGCACGTTTTTACCATATGCCTATTGGTGAAATTACCAAAATCCACCACCAAAAGTTGGTCGATGTAACAGATGAACATCATAATCAAGATACAAAATATACGGAACAGCTTAACTTTAAAGTATTAAATGGAAAGTTCGAAGGTCAGACTGGAACGATTAAGCACACTTATTATCAATCACAAGTAGACTCTGAAAAGTTTCATGTGCATAATAAGGTGCTGTTACATATTAATAAGCATCCGAATGATGCAACGATTATAGAAAAGAAACGCGATACATTAGTGGTAGCCATCACTGGTATCTTCTTATTGATAGTACTATGGGTCGGCCGTAAAGTCGGCATACAATCGATTTTATCGCTGATTATTAATAGCGGTGCTGTCTTAGGCGCCATTGCGATTCACAATGCGATACCCTCAGTCAGTCTCTTTTGGTTAATGAGTTTAGCAGTCATTCTAGCAACTGTCATTACATTATTATTAGTCACAGGTTGGCATTGGCGGACACTCATTACCGTCATCAGCACTTTGTTCGGCACATTTATTTGTGTCGGTATTGCTGAACTAGTGATTCAAGCTACAGGCGGTTCTGGTATTAAGTACGAAACGATGGATTTACTGACATTACCGCCTAAAGAGGTCTTTATGGCTTCAGTAATTGTCGGTACATTAGGCGCCGTGATGGATGTAGCAATTACTATCGCAAGTGGTATGTATGAAATCAAAGAACGTACGCCTGCGATTGATTTAAAAAGATGGGCGTTAGCCGGCCGACATATTGGTCAAGATATTATGGGTACGATGACTAACATCTTACTCTTCTCTTATTTAGCAGGAAGCTTGCCGATGATGGTGATCTATTTAAGAAACGCAAATACGATTACCTATACTATTTCTATGAACTGGTCATTAGAAATTGCACGTGCCCTCATTGGCGGAATCGGTATTGTATTAACAATACCTGTCACGATTTTATTAATGGAACTCTGGGTGAAAGTAAGAGGTGAGCAGACATGAATGCAGTGATTATACTAGCATTGATTCTTTTGATTTTAATGATCATCTTCGGCGGTAAGAAAGGTGCCGTTTCTTATGGCATGTTGTTTCTGAATTTTGTATGTGTCCTGCTTGCTTTGATTGCGATTGTATTGCAGTTACCCATTCCGATTATCGCTTTAGTCTTTTGTATCGTAGTCGCTAGTTTGAACTTATTTGGTTTAAATGGCAATAATGTTAAAACACAAGCAGCCTTTTATAGTACTTGTATTACAACACTTATTTTATTAAGCGCAATATATCTAGCTGTTGCACTTGGTCATTTACAAGGGTTTGCTGCTGAACAACAAGATGAAACGTACGTTTACTCTATGAATATCGGTATTAATATGGTTCAGTTTATGGTTTTCACCACCTTGCTTGCGGTCATTGCGGCAGTGGTAGACCTTGCGATAACAATTAGTTCACCGATGTATGAATTAAGTGAAACAAATCCAGAATTGAATCGACGAGAATTATTTAAGTCAGGCATGCGTATCGGTCGTGAAATTTTAGCGACTTCAGCGAATACCATTTACTTAGCATACTTTGGCGGTCAATTAACGTTATTCTTTTGGTTCTTTAAATTGAATTACTCTTTCGGCCATATCATCAACTCTAAAATATTCGCACAAGAATTCGTTTCTATTTTATTTGGAGGCATCGCGGTTGCGATGAGTATACCGATTACTGCTTGGATAACTGCTTGGTTAATCAAGCGCCAAACAAAGGTTAAGATCACTCAAACTACGCAAAACTAAGATGAGTCAATCTATCGTCATACGTTTTTCGCAATGTTATAATGTGTGGGTATCTATTCAGGATAGGAGGTTTATATTTCATGGCAAAACAACCTAAATCAAAATTACGTCGTTTATCTAATACGTTAAATATTATCGGTTATGGTATTGAAGCTTACAACGCTTATGCCTATGATTCTAAAAATCGTAAATTATCACGCATCGGTTTAGCGATTAATGTCACAGGAGGCATTCTTGATTTCTATACAGCATTAAAATCAGGACGTTTCCTTACAAAAGTGTTCTCATTCGCTAACTTGGCAACAGTTGTTGTCACTTCTTATAACCGCTTCAAATCATTAAAATCAAAATAAATTTAAAATGAAGGCTCTATTTTATGTCACTATGATATAAAATAGAGCCTTCATTTTTTGATGATACAACTTATTCCACTTATTCTATTTGAAGTTCCACTAAATCAAATCGCTTTCTTTGGTAGTTATGACAACCTATTCATCCAATTTAACACACAAAGTTTCACTTTCTTTCAACTAATTTGTCCAATCTATTACAACTGATTATCAATTCATTTTTTAATAGCTTTAAATACAGATTGTGCAAGACTTTTCTTCAAAAGACTGCTATAATCGGTGGTAAATAGAGATATATTTCAATAGTACTTCTGCCTATCGACACAGTTTAGTATGCAGCAACACCTAGGAGGTAACAACATGAAACTTCAAATCACTGACGAAGCATTGAAATGGTTTAGAAACGAATTAGACTTAGAGCCAGGAGATAAGGTCAACTTCTACGTACAAGCTTATGTACACACTGGATTACATGAACATTTTACAACTGCATTCAAGATTGAACCGCATGACAAAAACGCATCTGTATCAGTTACAGTCGACCGCATCACATTCTATATCAACGATTCTGATGAATGGTTCTTCAAAGGACTAGACTTATTAGTAGATTACAATCCTGAAACAGATGAAATTGAATACAAAAGCACAAAACTATAAAATAACGAGAGGTATTGGGATGACCAGTTCCTCTCGTTTTGTATATTAAAAACCCAGAGGCCTATCCACCTCTGGGTTTAACATCCAAATTAATGAATGAAATTATAATAGCCAACTTGGCTTGCTGGAATTGTACGGTAAGTTGTGTAACCTGGGTTGCCTGTAAAGTTCATTTCAGACACCAATACACTGCCGTCACCATTAATACGTTCTACGAAAGCAACGTGGCCGAAGTAACCTGCATCTGATTGTAAGATTGATCCTACTGTCGGGTTACGGTCTACTGTATAACCATCTGCACGTGCTGCGTTGTCCCAATTGTATGCATGCCACCAGTAAGTACTGATTGGTTTGCCGATTTGAGCACGACGGTTAAATGTATGCCATGTACATTGACCCCAATCGTATAAGTTTGAGTGATTGAAGACTGGTGAATAGTATCCGCCTGTTGATGTTGATACACTTGGTGATGGCGAATTTGTATTCGCTGCAGTTGTACCTGTCACTTTTAATTTTTGACCTGGATAAATAAAGAAGTTATTCAAGCCGTTTAAACTCATAATGTTTTGGTATGTTGTACCGTATTTAGACGCGATCAATGATAATGAATCACCTGGTTGCACCGTATATACTGAACCACCTGAAACACGTGTCGTATTAGAAGTTGTCGTACTGTTAGATGCTGTACCTGACACCTTCAATACTTGTCCTGGATGAATTAAGAAACCATTTAATCCATTTAATCGCATAATATTTTGGTAAGTTGTACCATATTTAGACGCGATTAATGATAATGAATCACCCGGTTGTACTGTATAAGTTGAACCACCTGAAACAGATGATCCACCTGAAGTACGTTGACTGCTTGTATTAGCAGAACCAGCTACTTTTAAGACCTGGTTCGGGAAGATTAAGTTTGAACTTAAGTTGTTTAATGATTTAATGTTCGCAATTGACGTATTATGACGTTGAGCAATTGACCATAAAGAGTCACCAGCTTGGACTCTATAAGTCGTGGCTGCATCTGCAGCTCCAGCTGTTGCGATGGCGGAAACCGCACTTGTTCCTACAACAGCAGCAATAATTTTCTTTTGCAATGGAAATGCCTCCTGACAATAGTATATTCTCTCTTTCAGCCTTGAACCTTCTGTTCTGCCCCAACAGAAGTTCAAAAACCGTTTTCTCTCTTTTCCACCTATACACTTAATTATTATACACGTCATTGAACGAGCCAATATTATTATTACATGACATTTGTATTACAAAAGATTCTTTTAACTTTTTTAAATAGTAATGTAAGCGCTTAACTAATTGATATAATAGCTTTGCGTAGACCTAATAATCTTGAATCTCTTACTATTCGCATCTCTTCTATTTAATTCATTTTTGAAAGGTTACAACCTCATAACGTATTCAAAAACCTACTTTTCAAGAAGACTTTCTATCTTTTATTATCCCATGCAAAGCTTCATCATATTAATCACACAATTTGATTAAATAATTTACAAAATTAACAAAAAGACAATACCCCTGTACAACTTTCATTGATAAGATAGTGTTGTATGCATGTCATACATATATAACTTCATACGAGATAGAGAAAAGGAGGCTCCTCATGCACAAGCTACTTATCAGAACCTGCTTCTTAGTTGCGATGTTGTTCATGGTATTTAGTTTCACAAGTTTCGCGGCAGAAACAACGCAACCTGAAACTAATACAACAGATGTAAAAGTCGAACAACCGGCACCTGCATCTGACACAACAACGCAGGCAACACAAGCAACACCTGAACCTGTTCAACCATCAGCTGCACCAGAACAACCTGCAGAAGATGTTGCGTCAAAGACTGATTCAAATGAACCGACAGTGACAACAGAACAGGCACCCACAGATAAAACAACACCACCGGAAACACCAACACAAACGGTTGAACCTAAAACAGACGCAACCGTTCAACCAAATGAACCAGCACAACAGACAGCACCTTCAACTGAAGCTACACCAGTTACCACACCAGCTGTATCTGAACCTAAAGCAGCTGAACCAGCACCTACAACGACACAACATGCGAAAATTCTTCACACGAACGATATGCATGGACGTATCTTAGAAGAAGACGGACGTGTCATCGGGATGGCTAAATTAAAAACAGTCAAACAACAAGAAAATCCTGATTTAATGTTAGATTCTGGTGATGCTTTCCAAGGCTTACCAATTTCAAACAATACAAAAGGTGCAGACATGGCAAACGCTATGAATGAAGTAGGTTACGACGCGATGGCAGTCGGCAACCACGAATTTGATTTCGGTGTTGAACAAGCGCAAAAGTACAAAGAACAATTAAACTTCCCTATTCTTTCCGCAAATACATATAAAGATGGGAAGCTTATGTTTGACCCTTACACAATCGTGAACAAAAATGGGATTAACTACGGCATTATCGGTGTGACGACACCAGAAACAGCTGTCAAAACACACCCAGATAACATTAAAGGTGTCACGTTTACAGAACCGATTCCTGCTGTTCAAAACATTATGGATCAAATTAAAGCACAGACAGATATCTTCGTTATTTTGTCTCACTTAGGTATTGATCCATCAACTAAAGCAGAATGGCGCGGAGACACACTTGCAGATACACTTGCACGTGATCGTCGTTTCTATGACAAAGAAATCATCGTATTAGATGGCCATTCTCACTCAGTTATTGAAAATGGTGAAATCAATCGTAATACTTTACTAGCACAAACAGGAACAGCACTCGCAAATATCGGTAAAGTTGAATTCAATTATCAAAATGGTACTATCTCTAACTTAAATGCTTCATTAATCAACGTTAAAGATACAGCAGATATTACACCAGACCCTGCTTTACAACAACAACTTGACGAAGCGAAAGCAAAATTTGAAGCACAAGTTTCAGAAGTCATTATTCCTAATAATACAATTCAATTCCAAGGTGAACGTGATGACGTGCGCAGACACGAAACAAACTTAGGTAATGCAATTGCGGATAGTATGGAAGCTTATGGCCAAAACGGCTTTTCTCACCCTGCTGATTTCGCAGTCACAAATGGAGGCGGTATTCGTGCTTCTATCGACAAAAACCAAGATGTTACATTAGGCGATATCATTACAGTCTTACCTTTCGGCAACACGATTTCACAAATCCAAGTCAAAGGAACAGATGTTGCAAAAATGTTTGAACATAGTTTGAGCGCACCTGTTGAAAATGGACAATTAGGCGCTAACGGTGCATTCTTGCATATCTCTAAATCAATTCGTGTTTATTACGATATTAATAAAGCACCCGGCGAACGCGTGTTAAAAATCGAAGTATTAAACAAAAAGACCCAACAATTTGAAGCGTTAGATCCTAACCGTACGTACTACATGACTACAAATGACTTTACCGCTTCAGGCGGTGATGGTTACGACATGTTAGGCGGTTTACGTGAAGAAGGCGGGTCTTTAGATAAAGTCTTCTCAGATTACTTAAGAGAAGCAGACTTATCACAATACGACACTGACAAAATCAGCCGTATTATCAACGGTCAACCACTTGTTGCACAAACAGAGGAACAAGCTGAAACAGAAACACAACCAACAACTGGCGACACTGCACAACCAGAACCAAATACAACAACACCTGCAGTACCGACAAAACCAGCATTACAACCTGTCGCAAGCACACAAACAACACAACCAACAGCTTCAACTTCAAATGTGATACCATTCCCTGCAGCTAAGACAACAGCACAAGCAGGTACATCACAAATTGATGCATCACAAAACAGCATTTCAACTGAAGCGCCTCAAACAACTTCAGCACAGGTTAACTCAGCTGTGGCAAATCTAGAGACACTTCAGTCTCATCAAACAGCACAAGCTTCAAATGTTTACCCATTGCATGCTAATCATGCACAACAACAAGCTAAAACAGCTTCAACTACGAAAAATGACTCAAACACCGAGCAGTCTCTACCGAATACAGGAAGCAATGACCTTCCAGTATGGCCTATCGGTTTAGTACTGACTGGTTTAGGTGTGGCATATATTTCACGCAAACGAGATCATGCGGCATAAAAACACAGCACAACTTCTGGTTTTTCAGAGGTTGTGCTGTTTCTTTTTCTAACTTATGATTTTACATCTTACTGTTTTAATCTCATTATCATATGACTATTCAAATGTCTGAATGGTCATTTCAGGGATTCCAAAGTACTTCTCTAAGAATGCTTGATAATTATCAGACGTTGTATCTTGAACACTCTTCTCACCATTGACCAATAATGTTAAATGATTTTCAGTCAACGTATTACGTCCGACTTCAGTTGCTATTGTGATTAATAGGCCTTGCACAAAGATAGAATCAGGACTGGATTGATTAAACTCAATGCCGTCTTTAAAATCTTCTAATTGTTTTTGTTCATTTAATACACGATAGCTAGTCTGCCATTGATGATCATCTTCAGACCATTTTTCAATATCATAATGTGTTTCATCGACATGATGTACACGATAACTGCCTGTCACGTCTTGCATACTTGTTTTATCCATCGGCAACGCAAACTTCGGCATATCCCCAAAACCGACATCTACAACATACGGTACACCTTCAATTACGACTTGAAGGGACATATGCGAACCTTCACGCGCCCAACCTTTTGGACTTAACACAGTCGCAGATAAAGCCTTAACTTCAAATCCTTTATACTCTAAATAATGTTTAAAGAAATAATTCATTTCATAACAGAAGCCCCCGCGCTGTTCATCGACAACTTTATGCATCATTGCTTCGTCTGTTAACGCAAGCGGCCAACCATTTTGTACATTGATATTTTCAAAAGGTACATGCAGCGCATATTGTCTGATATAGGCATTTAACGTTTCTAAGCTTGTATCATGATATTGATCAGTATCTATTTCTAAATATTGTTCCAGTCTTGTAAAATCCACCATACTTTATCTTCCCTTTCTATATATTTTGTTTTATTTGTTTAATGTGTTTAATAAGCGTAGAATTAAATCGAAATGATTACGATTAAAGAGAAAGGAGTCGTTTTAGATGCATTACTTTAATTTTGATGCGTTACTTACACTGCATGAACATCAACAAAGACAATCTTTGATTCAAGAAATTGTTAAACAACCGACTACTCCCCCTGCATTTATAGACGCTTATCAAACATTACTTGATAAACATGTGATTGTTGTACAAGACCACCTTATCACTTGTCTCTATCCTTTTGCGACACATCCAACTTCATTTAAAGTTCAACTTTCAGATAATACTACTGTCTATGCGATGTGTGCGATTGATGCATTAGGCATTCACTATACCTTGAATGAACCGATTCATATAGAAGCCCAGTGCGCAGAAACGAAAGCACCGATTCAAATCTCACTTAAAGACGGTCAACTTAACACTGAGAATCCAGCTATCTATGTATTATTTAAAAACCTATGTTCAGAAACACAATGTGCAGACAGTTGTTGTCCTGAAATTCAATTTTTCATCAATAAAAACGCATTAGATCAATATTATCACACACATATCAACCAAAATATTGCGGTCGAAAATCATACAGCTTATCACGCTTTACCACTTACTAAAGCCAATACGATTGCTAAAGAGATTTTCGAAATTCGCGAAAACAATGAATAATAAATTGCTTAAATAAGAAAGGTGCCTCTCCGACTTGGAAGGCACCTTTGTTCTATACATATTTACTATGAAATTATTTTTGTAATTGGTCTAAAGCTTGTTTTAAATCAGCGACTAAATCATCTGTATCTTCAATACCAACAGATAAGCGGATTAATCCGTCTTCAATGCCTTCTTTTTCACGTACTTCTTTTGGAATAGAAGCGTGTGTCATTAAAGCGGGTACTGAAATTAAACTTTCTACTGCACCTAAGCTTTCAGCTAATGTGAAGTATTCTGTTTCACGAATTACTGCTTTTGCGGCATCAATATCAGAAACTACAAATGAAACAACGCCTGTATGATCTGATGCTTGGCTTTCATGTATATCGTGATTTGGATGACTTTCTAAGCTTGGATGGTATACTTTTTGAACATTAGGATGTTCCGCTAGCATTTTAGCAACTGCCACTGCACTACGGCTGACTTGTTCCATGCGCAAACCTAATGTTTTAATACCACGAATTAATAAATAACTGTCTTGTGGTCCAAGCACACCGCCTGTTGAATTTTGAATAAAGCCAAGACGTTCAGCTAAATCTTCATCGCTTGTTGCAAGTAAACCGCCGATAACATCACTATGACCGCCAATATATTTAGAGGCAGAATGTAACACAATGTCTGCGCCTAATTTTAATGGGTTTTGGAAGTAAGGCGACATGAATGTATTATCCACAACAGAAATTAAATCATGTTTTTTCGCAATTTCCGCTGAAGCTTTAATATCAGTCACACGTAATAATGGGTTAGATGGTGTTTCAATCATTAACATTTTTGTTTCTGGTTTAATTGCTGCTTCAATGTTTTCAACTTCTGTTGTATCTACGAAATCCGCATCAATACCGAAGCGATTGAACACTTTCGTCAACACTCGGAATGTTCCGCCGTATACATCAGAATTCACCACAATGTGATCACCTTTATCTAATAACATGATAACTGCAGACATTGCGGCTACACCTGAGCCGAATGCGAAACCAAAACGTCCATATTCAATATCCGCAATCGCACTTTCTAACGCAGCACGTGTCGGATTACCGCTACGTGAATATTCATAGCCTTCGCGTAAGTCCCCGATATCATCTTGTAAATAAGTGCTTGTTTGATAAATCGGTGTTGTTACCGCACCTGTATAATCATCTGTTGTATGGCCGCCATGTACCATTTGTGTTTTCTTATTCATAAATCTTTAACTCCTTTACGCCTTATTTTTTCCCGAATAATTAAAAATTGATTTAGACATATAACGATCACTGCCGTCTGGGAAGACTGTGACAATCGTTCCTTTGTCTATACGCGCTTTAATTTCTAATGAACCTTGTAATGCAGCACCTGAGGAACTGCCTACTAACAGTCCTTCTTGTAGCGCAAGTTGTTTTACATTATGAAAGGCATCTTCATCTGTAATGGTTAAAATATCCGTTACTAAACCTTTATCTAAGAAGCCTGGCCATTTTTCAGAACCGATACCTTCTGTGTCATGCAGGCGTTTTTTACCACCGTTCAACACTGACCCGACAGGTTCAACAATGACATTTTTAACACCGTGTTGTGCTAAGACTTCAGCAGTCCCTGTAAATGTTCCGCCTGAACCGACACCTGCCACAAAGTAATCTACTTCAGGCAATGCTTTTAAGATTTCTTGTGCCATCGTATCGCGATACGCACCTGGATTATCTTCTGACTCAAACTGATTCGTATAATACGCACCATGTTCAGCCGCATAATCACGCGCTGCTTGTTGCGCACCTAACATACCGCCATTTTGCGGTGTGCGAATCACTTTTGCGCCTAATGCTTCCATAATCGAAATCTTTTCTGCCGCAAAACCAATCGGCGCATAAATCACACATTGTAAGCCATAGTGGTTCGCCGCAATCGCTAAGCCAATACCCGTATTGCCCGCTGAAGCTTCCACTATTGTGTCACCGCGCTTAATTTGTCCACGTTCCATTGCTTGTTCAATTAAATATTTGCCTAAACGGTCTTTTACACTGCCGCCAGGGTTGAATTGTTCTAGTTTTGCATAAATTGATACTTTATCATCACTGAACGACTCCAATTTAACCAAAGGTGTATTGCCGATTAAATCAAATCCAATCATAGATGTCCTCCCCGTGAAATGCATGATGACAGGCCCGACTCCTGTTTTTCACCACTCATTCCCATTATTCCTATCGTACTGGTATGAATTATAGCGCATTGCAGTTGTAAATGCAATTTTCTCTTAAAGTGTAACTTAAAAATATTGATGTAACTTCATTGTGTCTATTCACAAATAATCAAAATAAAATTAATAAAGTGAACTTTTAATGAAGGTAATGTAATTTATATAAAGATGTGATACATTAGTGAAAATTAAAAATTAGGAGAGGATGCAACGTGCTTCACACGCACAATACTTTTAAAAACTTCATACAAACTATTTTTCTAGCAATCAAATGGATAACTATATCAATACTACTCATGAGTGCTTTTATGTATAGCTTATTATTTGCGACTGATCACTTTGAAGATCCAATAATACTAATTGCACTTTATATTATCATTCCGATACTCGTTTTATTCGTTTATCAATATTATTTGAAAATATGTCATATACCTTCTTTATTCAGCCCCAAATACGTTCAATTGACAAAATTAAGTTGGTCTATCAAATTTTCCTTGATTACTGTTTCCTATTTTGCCACAAGTATTCTGAGTGGACTTGTTTACACAGGCGAGTCAGAGAATCAAAAGATTTTAAAAGAGCAAGCTGTTGATTTTCCTTCTTCATTTCTTGGTACTAGTTTTAATGCACCTATCATAGAAGAAGTGATATTTAGAGGCATGCTTTTTATCATTATTTTAACCGCCACTTCTTTTCTGTTTAACGAAACTAACCGCAAATCCATGTTTTTGAGAATGGCAATTTATGTAACACTTTCTACAATCATTTTCGGCTTTCTTCATGTGGTGGTCTCAGGCGATTACCAGCATGTTTTCCCTTATTTAGTTCCAGGATTCATTTATAGTATCGTTTTTGCATTAACTAGAGATATCAAAGTCACTATCTTACTGCACATACTTAATAATTCTAGCGTTCACCTCTATGAATATGGCTATGAACAGATTAATGTTGTGATTAATATCTTGTTAGTTTTAACTGCACTTATAGGTCTGTTTATCTATTTTAAATCTGATGACTTTAAACAGTTGCGTCATAAGTGGGAATATCACCAATATATAAAGCTAAAACGTAAATTCAATAAAGTAGAGACTCCATAAAACCTACTGAACATATTCTCAAATTCAATTAGCTATTAAGACTAAACAGCAAAAAATTCCCGCTGCATGCATGATGCAGCGGGAATTTTCTTTTGTGATTCATTTTATTTTAATTAAAGAATTGGATGACGAAAACTAAGAGTATTACCACAGGCAAGACATATTTAACTAAGTAATACCAAGGCATAAAGATTTTCAAACGATCATTACCAAATACTGATTTAAGATCTTCTTTTTTCAATAATTGACCGACAAATAAAGTCGTCGCAAGTGCGCCTAAAGGCATTAAAATATTAGAAACTAAGAAGTCCATATTGTCGAAAATCGTACCCGCTAAAAAGTGTACATGACTTAATGTACTAAATGATAAAGTTGCTGGGATACTGATAATAAAGACTAGTATACTGCCGATTAGCGCGACTTTACCACGTTTACGGTTATCGTTTTTAGTAAAGTTAGACACATTCAATTCTAGTAATGAAATGGATGATGTTAACGCTGCGAACAAGAATAAAATCAAGAATATTAAATAGAATCCCGGTCCAAAGGTCATTTTCTCAAATACATGCGGCAAGACTTTAAATAATAAGCCAGGACCTTCTTCTGGTTTATAACCAAATGCATTGATTGCTGGGAAGATCGCTAAACCTGCAAGCAAAGCCACAATAATATTCATAATAACAATGGATAACGCAGAAGTTTTAATCGTCATCTCTTTAGGTGCGTAACTTGCGTACGTAATCATTCCTGTCGTTCCTAATGAGAGGGCGAAAAATGATTGCCCAAGTGCAAAGAGAATACCTTCCATAGATAACTCTTCCATACGCGGTTCTAATAAGAAACGTACACCTTCAGAAGCACCTTCTAATGAGAGTGAACGTACCACAATTAAAATTAAAAAGATGAACAGTAAAGGCATCATAACTTTAGATGCTTTTTCAAGTCCGTGTTCAACACCTAACATAACAATAATCATCGTCACTAAAATAAAAGAACCTTGTCCTAACATAGTATAAAGCGGACTTGAGATGACTTGTTCAAATTGAATACTGCCAAGTGTGCCGTCTCTTAGTCCTATCATCTGCATCGCAACTTGTGCGATATAAATCATAATCCAACCGCCGACTACACTATAGAAGCCAAATAAGACAAAGACAGCCAGGTTACCGCTCCAGCCGATAACATTTGTCCATTTTTTATTAGATAATTTACCAAAAATAGCGGTTGTATAAGTTCTTCCGAGCTTACCGATTGTAAATTCCATAATAAGTAACGGTAAGCCTATAAAGATTGTAAATATTAAAAACATGAGTAGAAACGCACCGCCGCCATAGATACCGGCCATATATGGAAATTTCCACATGGCTCCTAATCCGATGGCCGAACCTGCGCTTGCTAAAATAAATCCGGTTGAGGTTTTCCACTGTGATTGTTTGGACACGCTGCTCATCCTTTTCTGTTATTTTCAGATTAAACTAATTTACTTTAAAGCGTTAAAGCGTTTATGTAAGTAAGTATACTATAACACAAATATAGCAATCCCTCAACTAGCAATTAAATATAACATCACGCTGTAACCTTGTCATTATAGGCTTTTTCGTATATTTTTGATTTTTTCTAGCCCGTATCACCAAAGCTACTTAACATTGCTTATATAATCACTTTTAAGTGAAAACGACATAAAAAAAGATTACCCTCTTGGATAATCTCATCTTGCTTTAAAGTTATGATGGATATGAACTTATTTGAGTTCCAACAAAGCGTTCAATGTTGATTCAACATCTTTTTCCATAGTATATCTGCGATAACTTAATTCATCAAAGTAATTAACGAAAGTTGTCCTGATAAAGCCGCTTTCCATGATACCTAACATTAAATCTTTAAACTCTCTGATTGGCATTGAAATATCATTAGCTTCATAATAAAGTTCTAAAATACGACTCAATTTACTATGCAGCGTAGCAATACCTTGATACAGTTGCTCCTTAAACTCATCAGGTGCTTGGTTGAATTGTATATACATACGTAAATAACTAATGTTAGGTTTAAAGATCATATCTAAGATAAATTGTCGTAAATTTTCTAAAGTACGTTGTGACATATTTTCTTGTAAATCTAGTATTCTATTAAAGTGTTGGATAATTCTATTTGAACATGCTTCATAAATATTAGCTTTGCTTGGGAAATAATAGTATAAACTCGCTTTTTTATAGATACACTGTTGGCTATTTCTTCTAGGGTACAACCGTAGTAACCTTTTTGCGCAAATAGCTCAATCGCGTTGTTGACTATTTCGTTTTTCATAACGAAATCCCTCCAATTCATCTTTCTCTTTCTCTTCTTCTTGGGTGGAAATATCTATTTTTCAGGGTAATTAGTTTTTGTTTGTTGATTTACAATCGAATACTCTATTTTAACTATCACAGTCAACACACGTTTGAGTGTTCGCAGGAAATTTAATAGTAAAAGTACTCTTATGGCCATCTTATCATATACGAACACTCTGAAAAAAACATTATCTTGTATGATTTTACGCTACTTTCGTTGTTAAGTAAAACGGTTTCAGAAAAATTCATTTTAAACTTACATAAAATTAATGATTTTTTCTATGATTTTTTGTTTCTCTGTGCTTCTTGTCATTAAATGACCTGAATCCTCAAAACATCCAGTTTCAATATCCGATGCATGAACCAACTTTTTAGCGATGCTGTCTACACTTTCTTTATACGAAACATCATCTTTGCCACCGTATAATAACAGCGCTGGCGCTTTGATTCTGCCAAGCTCATTCATCGTTTGATTCACAAACGCTTCGAAATGA
The DNA here is from genome assembly GCF_003043455.1 of Staphylococcus simulans. Lineage (GTDB taxonomy): Bacteria > Bacillota > Bacilli > Staphylococcales > Staphylococcaceae > Staphylococcus > Staphylococcus simulans_A. Next base: position 36,781 of record NZ_PZGG01000014.1, read on the forward strand.
TTGGCACCTTCTTGATAAGCAGGTACATAAGCCATTTCTTCTGCTTGTTCTTCTTCAGTACAACCAATATAATATTGTAGTCGTGTACCATAATGGTTCAATCTGCTTAACACGCCTTCTGCAGATTTATGATAAGGGACTGACATCCCAATCACACGATCTACATCAAACTGTTCAGCTATTTTCAACGCAAAAATACCACCTAGCGACACACCAAGGACAGTGATTTGACGGTATCCTTTCGCATGCAGAAAACCATAAGCCGCTTCTGCATCTTCCCACCAATCTCTGATATCATATTGTACAAATTCAGAAACAGGCAGACCATGCCCTCTATAACAAGGCGCATAACAGGTATAACCCTCTTTATGTAATGCTTCTGCTACTTCTTTGACATCTTGTACAGTACCAGTAAAAGAATGCAACAACAGCACCGCTTCATCTCCCCCTTCCAAAAAGAGATGTTTAGGTGCTTTCACCTTCAACATACATACTCACCTCCAACACATTCTTCTCAACTCTATTATAGGTTCTCTTTCCTCTTTATTTCCACCTTCAATTAAACACCATTAAATATTGTAAAACTCTTAACAAAAAAGACTAAGAACGTTTAAAATTCATTCTTAGTCTTGCACAGTTATGTTATTTACTTAAGATGTGCCATCGCGCTTTCTTCTTGTCGAATACGCACATATAGTGATACCGCATATGGAATAAGCAGTACACTTACAGGATAAGCTTGCGTCAATAAGATTACACCAATTAATTCAGGAATAATATTTAAGAAGTAGTTCGGATGTTTAACAAATTTAAAGAGCCCGGATTTTACAATGTGGTGTTCTTTAAGTATGTAGACTTTCAATGTCCAAATCGGCCCTAATGTACGAATCACCCAAAATAACATGATATAACTGACTATCAGCAATACAAGTCCGATTTGTGATACTCCATTAAATGTAGGTTGAGCGATTGTCGCATAAACAAAGCTGGCCACATAAATTAAAATATGTAATAACGCAAGATATTTTGAATTCTTTGCGCCATATTGCACTGCACCTTGCGCAATCAATTGACGTTCATGATGAATAGAGATGGATAAAGAGTATAAACGAATAATAAAGAATAAACCTAGGATTATTAAAACCATAAAAAGCGTAACCTGCCTTTTCTAAAAGAATTAAAAAATCCGAATTTTGAACGATAGCCAAAATTCGGATATCCAACGAATAAGGATAATCGGTTTGATATAGCGGTCAACTAATGAAAATCCACAGAAAATAATTGCTTAATTTCCTATTTTCAGTGTAGCGTTTTGTGTCTACACACTCCATAAACCAAAGTTTAATAAATTCTTAATTCGAGTTAACAAAATAAATCATAAACGAACGAGACACTGAATGATATACATCTCTTATCCGTCATTTTGTTATGCGTTGTACACTTTTTAGTTTTTGTATATACTACAAATTAACTAAAAAACATACAATCCCTCTTTATGCACACGCTTAGCTCCATCACACAATCAAAGAGATATTGTATAGAGAAAGCGGGCAGTCATTGATGTTACAAGCGATACTTCATGGTGTTTTGTTAGCGTTAGGTCTGATTTTGCCTTTAGGTGCACAAAATGTCTTTGTGTTTAACCAAGGTGCGAATCAGAAAAAATTGACGCGTGCTTTACCCGTCATCCTCACTGCAGGGTTTTGTGACACGTTTTTAATTGCAGTCGCAATACTCGGCGTATCTTTGATTTTAATGTCTATGCCGATGTTACAATTAGTAATTTATCTCATCGGTTTTGTATTCTTAATCTATATGGCTTGGTCACTATGGAAAGAAAAGCCGTCTAATATTGAAGAAATTGAACCGATGAGTCCTAAAAAACAAATACTATTTGCGCTCTCTGTTTCCTTACTCAACCCGCACGCTATTATGGATACCGTCGGTGTCATTGGGACGAGTGCTTCAATCTATGAAGGTGCTGACAAACTGGCTTTTTCTATCGCCACCATCTCCATTTCTTGGATTTGGTTTATCTTCTTGGCAGTTTTAGGGCGGATAGTCGGCACTGTCGATAAGTCTGGTAAATTTATTTTAATCCTTAATAAAGTGTCCAGTGTCATCGTTTTTGTAGTCGCCTTGATTATATTAAAAAACATTCTCGATTTAATACTCTGAGTTTAAAAAGATCTATCCTGTATTAGTTTAGCTTCTGTGTCTGCAGAAGCTTTTTATTATGCTTTAACAAATTAAAAAGCACCCAGTACTTTTTGATCAAAAGTCTGAGTGCTTGATTAAGGGGGTTTGATTGAATTTGTCTGGAGGTCCTTCAATCACGTGTCTATTAAGCTATTTATTAAAAATTATTGTTCGTTTACTACTTTTACTGCTTCATTAAGTGACTCTTCAGTAATGCCATGTGATTGTGTCCAATGTGTTGTAACATTCGCACCTGAACGTTGGAATAAATCAATTAAACGTTCACTTTCAGATACAGGTACGATAGGGTCATGCGTACCCATTGAAAGATAGATGTCTGTGCCACTTAAATCTTTCACAGGATCAATGTGTGTCGGATAAAGCCCTGCGAATAATAATGCTTTCGCAAATTTAGTTTCCTCACGTAATAGTAAGTTAATCGCAATGTTCGTACCGTTTGAGAAACCGACTAAAATCGCATTTTCTAAATCAAAGTCATATTCTTTTGCGGCTGCTTGTAAGAACTCATATAATTCTGTGCCGCGTTCTTCTAAGTCTTTCCAATCATATTGACCTTCACCATGACGTTTGAAGAAACGTGTCATCCCATTTTCATCCACATTTCCTTTCACACCCAAAATGTTATAGTTTGGGTTCAAACGTAATGCGAGTGGGAATAAATCCGATTCATCTCCACCTGTACCGTGTAATAAGATGAATGTAGGTTGATCTGCGCTTTGCCCTTTTCTAAAAATGTGCTTCATTGTATCTAAAGCCATGATACCTGCCTCCTTAGTGATATATTATTGATTTGTACGGCCTGGTTGATTGTGGCGCGTTGTTTCAATATGACGTACTTGTGCTTCAATTTGTTCTCTTTTTGGTTCCAAGAATGGTGGTAATGATAAGATTTCGCCTACTGTTTCGTAAGGTTCGTCTCCCATGAAACCTGGACCATCTGTCGCAATTTCAATTAAGATACCAGGATAGAATTTAGAATAAAGTGATTTAAAGAAGTAACGTTCTACAAATCCAGAGTTGCCGATTTGATAGTTATTCAAACGGTCAATCCATACATCTAATTCATCTTTATCTGCCACACGGAACGCAGTGTGATGGATTGTACCATAGCCTTGCATACCTGGGTTGCCGCCAAGTTTACGTACGATGACTTGTCCGCCGTTACCGCCTTTTCCTGTTTCGAATAAGTGGTAGTCACCTTCTGATTCAACTTCTTTATAGCCGTAAACTTCTTCGAAGATTTGTTTGAATGGATCGAAACGGCTCACGTTTAATTCGATAGGTCCTAAACCGACAATCGCATATTCTTCTGGTACTGGCGCATTTTTCCAAGCAACACCTGGTTCTACACTATCTGCTGAATCTGTTTCATCAGAAATCAATGTGTAAAGTTGGCCATCAAAATCTTCAAAGCGTAAGATTTTTTTACCGAATAATTCAGTTGGTGCTTCATGTTTCACGTCAAACTCACTTAAACGATTATTCCAAAAATCAATCGCCGCATCTGATGGTACACGTAATGTAATACGCGCAATTTCATCTGTTCCATGTGTACCTTTAGGAATTCCAGGGAAATCGAAGAATGTGACATCTGTTCCTGCATTTCCTTCATCATCCGCAAAGAATAAATGGTAAGTTTGGATATCATCTTGGTTTACTGTTTTTTTCACTAGTCTTAGACCTAATACGTCTGTAAAGAAATCATATATTTTAATCGCATCACTTGTAATCGCAGTGACATGGTGCATACCTTTTAAGTTGTTGTTCATTTAATTTCATCTCCTTATCTTTGAATAACTTCCCTTTTCTACTATTTTCTATCTTATACTGAGGACGTTGTTCTTCTGATATACTTATTATACTTAATATAATAATACTACTTTAAAGATAATGCAAGTATTTATGCTCATACATAAAAAAAGACCCCAAACTTGATGTTTTGGAGCCAAATTACTATTGGTTAATCGCAGATTTTTGAACAAACTGCAATTCATAGATTGGATTTTCATCTAATTGATTGAAACTATCAATTTTACCGAACAACTCTATATGCTGTGTTTTACGGCTTAAGTTGTGTTTAAAGTTTATATCTACTTTTAAAGCAGCTTCATAACCGTTCTGTTTAATTGTTTCCTCTAATTCATGAAAGACACCTTCATTAATAGGTACAAGATAGTACTCTTTACTTGGTAAAATACTGACATATTTCTTTTGAAGTACTTCATCTTTACCCATGTGTGTGATTGTGACTATCACTTCTTTTGCGGCACCGCCGCCTAAGTTATACAACTTTAAAAAACGGTTGCTATCTTGACTCGCCGTGCTGATATTAAATAACTTCAATCGATCATTTTTACTCGTCTGCAATAAAATTTGATTAAAACCAATCGCTGGTGTAAAAGAAATACGCAATTGATAGAGTTGAATTGATACAGACACTAAATAGAATAAAGCCATAATAAAGGTTCCGATAGACCCAATGGCTGATAATAAATTAATCATCCCTTTCTCCTTTCATTTATTTTTTCGCAAGAGACATTCTAACGTATACATAAACACAAAAAAAGTAATTAAACTTATAGACAAAATCAAAAGTAAAAATATTAATTTCTACTATATTAAAGAAGCACTTAAACAGAATTTCATCTGCTTAAGTGCTCATAATGATACCTTTAATTAATTTCCACTGTACCTGTATCTGATTCTAAATGAATCGTGTGTGATGCATTGCCATAACGTTTCGCTTTTAAAGCAGGTTGATGGATATCCATATCTACATCTTCGTTATGAATGACTTTAGTGTTTTGAGGTGGTTCTGCATAATCTACCTCAATATCTCCTGTGTCAGATTGGACTTGGAGATTTACATCCCCTTTGATACCTTTGACTTGAGTATCGCCAGTATCATTTCCGATTCTCATATTTTTGAAAAGTGTTTGCGCGATTTCAATATCTCCTGTGTCACTTGTCAAATCTACTTTATTGATATCAGCTGCTTTTAACAATAACTCTCCTGTATCCAACTGCGCGTCTAAATGATTCGCTTTCAAGCCTTCAATTGTCATGTCTCCTGTATCATTGTAGATTGTCACATCTGATAATTGACGTTCAGGTACAGTAATTGTGAGCGTAGTGTTGGTAATATTTCCGAATGTAAAATTAATAGTTGGATTTGGCAATTTTGATTCAACTGTTAATGTGTCACCTTTGATAGTACTGTTAATTTTTGTCTTTCCTTTAATACCACCTTCCCCTTTAACATGGAAGTGAGCACCTTTTTTAATGATGACGTTCGACGTATCCGTATTGATTTTCAAATTCTTTATTTTCGCATCTTCATTCTTATAATCTTTTGTGTAATGAATTGGATTGTCAGATTTTTTAAGTTGTTTTTTTCCTTCTACATAGCCCGCAATTCCGAAACCGACTGTAATCACTAAGCCTATACTAAAGATAATCAACAATGCTTTTTTCATGATTGCGCACTTCCTTTCACAACTTTAATATTCCAACGTAAATATTTCACAAAGAGAACGAAGCTCCATTTATATGCAAGGTACGTTACTGTAAATAACATCAATCCGATTCCGAAGCATGTAAATGAAACATAGATATCTAGAGGAATAATTTCTCCAAATCCATCTATCATGCCTTTGACCAGCAAGAATAGTGGTGCAGCTAGAAAAGTGAGCGTCGCAACACCTAAAGATAAAAGCACACCAAACCATGCCGCAATTACAATGGTAATAACGAAAAAGTTTAGAATACTTAATCCCATCACCGCTAACACCGCATTTGTGACATTCCCGGCATTACGAGAAGATTCTGCTTTATCTACTGCCGCATTCGCACTCATTTCACGTCCGATATCTTTCGGGTTGCCTAATTCCCGGGAAATTTCTTCTTCAGTTTTGCCTGCTTCTTTACCACTGATAAAGTGTGTTTCATACTCGTTTAAAATATCTTGGCGTTCTTCTGGTGAAACGCGCGTTAAATAACGATTTAATAACTGTAAATATTCTTGTTTACTCATCTCTCTCACTCTCCTCAATAAATAAATCTACAGCTTCTGTAAAGGCCTTCCATTCTTTAAGCAATGCTTCTAAACGGTCATGACCTTCTTCGGTAATACGGTAATACTTGCGTGCTGGTCCTTCTGTCGACGGTTTAAAGTAAGTTGTTAAATAGCCTTCTTTGACTAAGCGGCGCATTAAAGGATAGACGGTCCCTTCTGCGATTTTGATACGCGGTGTAATTTTTTGTACGAGTGAATAGCCATACTGATCTTCACCTTGAATAATCAACAAGACCAAAAATTCAAGTGCACCTTTCTTAAATTGTATATTCATAGCAAACCTCCAATACATTATTCAGTACTGTTTAATGTTTAATAGTAGTTCACTTATAATATACCCCTTACTATTAAATAATACAAGGTAGTGATTAAATATCTTTGTCAGCTTGGTGACTTTTGTGAAGCTAACTTAAAGAATTGAATAAAAAAAGATGAATTCCACCTTCTATAGTGAAATTCATCTTCTATCATTCATCAATGTATTGATGATTTAACCTTTTACTTTTTCAGGCCATACTTCTTCCGCAATACTTTTAACTAAACGAATTTTAGCCCATTGTTGTGCTTCAGTTAAGTTATTACCTTCTTCCGTTGATGCGAAGCCACATTGTGTACTTAAAGCTAAACGGTCTAACGGGATATATTGTGATGCTTCTTTAATACGTTTAATGACTTCGTCTATATCTTCTAATTCACCATCTTTAGAAGTGATGAGGCCTAACACGACTTGTTTATCTCCTGATACGTGTTTAAGCGGTTCAAATCCGCCTGAACGATCACTGTCATATTCTAAAAGATAGGCATCTACGTTTTCTTGGTCGAATAACGGTGTTGCGACACTGTCATAAGCGCCTGAGGCGAACCATGTTGAACGATAGTTACCACGACAAATATGAGTTTGAACACGTAAGCCTTTAGGTAAACGTTCAATTACGCGATTATTCACGTCTTTGAATAACTGTTTTAAACGTTCTTTTTCTTCTTGGTCACCGTTTTTACCATTGATTTCAGTTTGGTCGCCGACTAAACGTCCCCATGTTGTATCGTCAAATTGAATCGTTTTGAGACCCGCTTCATATAAATCTTCAATCACCGTTTGATACGCATCCGCAATCGCATCAATTAATGCATCATCTGTTTCGTAATATTTGCGCGTTTCTTCAATATTTTCTTTTCGTGTCAGTTCTGAGAAAAGTCTGGCAGGGGCTGGTACAGTTTGACGTGCCTCGATACCTTCTGGTGTATGAGCTAATAAGAATTTGAAGTCTGCCACAAATGGATGATTTTCTCCTGAAATCGGTCCTGATAAACGTGCTGTCTCAATACGAGATTGAACCGCATCGAACTCAAAGCCGCCTTCATCTTTGACCGCTTCTACACCATTCAATCCCCAGAAGAAATCTAAATGCCACCAGCTTCTACGGAATTCGCCGTCTGTAATAGATTTCAAACCATTCTCAACTTGTTTCTCAATCAATGTTTTAATCTCACGGTCTTCTACTTCTCTTAAGGCAGCTTGATCAATTTCTCCTTTTTCGAATGCTGCGCGCGCCTCTTTTAATGCCTCTGGTCTTAAGAAACTTCCTACAATATCATAACGCAATAATTCACTCATCTTAACTTCCCCCTATGTTTATGTTCTTGTTTCAAATAATAAAAAAGCCCCCATAAAGCCTATACTAAAGCTTTACAGGGGCGTAGAATTCGATTCTGCGCGGTACCACCCAGTTTCAAGAAGTCCATACTTCTCCTCAACAGTACTATCATACTCGAGCAGTGGTAACGTTTGCTAACACGTGCCAACTTAATGATTCAGCTGACAGATTCAGAGTCCATTTTCGATATTGTCGAATTGCTTTTTCACACCAACCAAAAGCTCTCTGTTAATTCTTCAATATGTACTTTACTCATCATAATCAATTAATATTATTTGAATTAATCCTAGTCTATAGTTAAAAGAATATTCTGTCAATAATAAAATTCACATTAAAAATTAAATCGATGTGAAATCTAATTTTTCTTTCCAGTTCAATTCATTCATAATCGTAATTCCGTGGCGTATTAACAACGCTGCACAGACACCTTCACCTGACTTCAAATGACCACTGAAAGTTCCATCATAAATCTCAGAGGTTCCACAAGAAGGACTTTTCGACTTTAAAATCATTGCAGTACATTGATGTTTTTGTAGTAATTCCAATGTCTTTAATGCACCTTGTTTAAATGCCTCCGTGACATCTTCACCAGTCGTCGCAATGACTTTAGCACGACCTGACCACACATCAAAACCATCCCCACCGACAATTTCAGCCGGTGGTCTCGGTGTAGCCAAACCGCCTAACACTTCAGGACATAACGCCACTGCCTTTCCTTCTTGAATCAGTTGGCGTAATGCATTATCCAATTTATGACTGCCGTCGTAACGTACATTCTCTCCAATTAAACATGCACTGATTGCGATCATGAACTTCTCTTCTTTCTTATTTTTCTTCTAACCAATCTTTAATTACTTCCAATGGAACCATCTGTCTGATTGTTGCCTCAATATCATGAATTTGCGCTTTTCTTCCCATACTGCTGGCCATATTCATCGGTTCATAATATTCCCATTGTTCCAGTTCTTCCATTTTCTCTCTGATTTGTTGTTTAGCGAATGTTGTCATTTTATTTACCACCTTTTTCTCATTTTGGATAAATAAAATAGCCCTCCTTGCAAGAAGAAGCGCTTCACGTACGTCTTCTTATCTTTCAAGTTACCTTGTTGGATTTAGCACGTCACCTTGCGGTTGTTGCTGGAGCTTCACAGGGCCAAGTCCCTCCACTCACTCTTAATAAGAACTATTTTATTCACTACTCATCATACCTTAAATAAATCATTTTTCAACTTATTTGATAAAATTTGCGACTCAAAATGGACATAACAAAACACTGAAATATCGCTTATCCCAGTGTTTTGATTTCTTATAAGTCAGTCATATCTTCACTTTTAATATCGTCTTCAGATGATTTCTTATCAGATGATTTCTTGTCTTTAATATTAACTTTGATTGAACCGATGTTTGGATCCTCGTAGTTCTCCTGATCTTTTGCTTTTAATAAAACAGGTGATTCTAAATCATTTAACTTGTACGTTTCAATAGATGAAATTGTACTTCCTTTTTTTATATTATCTTCACCTTTATCTCTTTCACTATCATAAGTTTCCCCTCTTACATGACCATAATCTAAGCGTTTTTCTGAGTCTTTACTATCTTGATACGCTTCAAACACTTTCATATAAGACCTAGTTGGTTTAACTTCATTGTCATCTTTACTGTTATTCGTCACTTCATATTTTACAACTAAAACATCATCATCTTGATATTCGGTTGTCCCCTTAGGCACAATTTCTGTACCTAAAATTTTCACTTTTACCCCTTTGATTTCAACCGCGTTATCTTTGATTTCAGGTTTTTCTTTTGTTTTTGCTTGTTTCGCATCTAAGCTAGATGCATGCTCTTTTTCCGTCTCCTCTTTTTTCTCACCACAAGCAGCTAAAAATAATGTTGCTGCACTTAATAAACATAATAGCCTCTTCATGATATCCCCCCATTTGTTTAATATATTGCATTATTATAAATCATTATACACAAATTCCATAAAACTGTTAACTTTACACACAAAACTATTTTCATTCTATTTTTTATAAAAAGTTTACCTGATATTATAC
>NZ_PZGG01000015.1 GCF_003043455.1 Staphylococcus simulans
GTATTACGACGGTGAAGATAGACCTTCTACTGCCATAATACGTTTATGTTTTAAATTACTCTTTTATCGGTACTTCCGGCTCAGGTTTAATACCATAATTATTCAACACCATCGGATATAATGTGTTTCTTCCAACGACAATTCTTACGTATGGGAAAAATGATAATATGATTGCTAAACCTACGCAAAAACCTAGTGTAAATATAGTAGTTAATGTAAAGAATGCGAAAGGATACTTCACAAATGAAGCTAGCCCTCTAGAAATATGTTGAATAATAATTTGGTGTGATAAATAGATAAAGAACGATATTTCACTAATCATATATAAAGCTGTTAAGTGATATCGGCTTAATTGTTTTGCGACATAGATAGCTAAAACAAAGAATGCTGCTGTGAAGATGAAAAGATCAAAACGATTTGATTCTCTCCATGTAACGTTTAGCACAAAGAAATCAAATGCAATAACCAGTCCACTTATCAAAAGTACACCAAGTACATATAAAACTTTTTGTTGCACATATTGCATCACAATATCAAAATTCTTACCAATATAGAATCCGATAACAAAGTAAAACAACCAGTTTAAAATTATTGTTCGATTAAACAATGGATAATACGTATTCCAAAACTCTAAATATGCCGTACTATAGTACATTAGAAAAGCATGTCCAAAGCTAATAACTAGCGATATAACAATAGGTATGAGTGGTTTCATACGATCTAACACTTTATAAAACAACATATGTAATACAAAGAATTGGAAAATAACCAGTACAAACCATCCAAAGAATTTGCCTTCTAACAAAATATTAATCAATAGATGACTCATTGAGAAATCTTTATTTGGATCAAAATATATCTCGACAATCACGAATAATGCAAAGCAAATGTATGGTATTAAAATAAACTTCACTCGTTTAGTTAAGAAGTTTTTAGGTATATGCTTAGAATACCTCATACCTAACAACATTTCTGATAGCATAATAAAACACGGTGTCGCACTAAACAATAAGACTTGAATATAACTTGCGCTTTGTTTTTGGAACTCAGTGATATGCGGATCATTCACAAATCCTGTCATTGCGTGAACAATGACGATAATGACACAAAAAATAGCACGCGCATATGTTAGTTCTACTTTCTTTTTCATTTTGCGTACTCCCTTAATATTTATCCCTTTTATTTAAAACGTTTTCAACAAACACATAAAAAATTCTTTTAAATATCATCAAGGGATATTTAAAAGAAATATGTCTTCACAAATACGTTCATCATCATTAATTATATGTAACTTACATCATTTACGCAATAGAGTTAATAATAATATTCTGTTCTATCAAAAGTTATATTTTAAAAATAAATAGACTCGCGCATGGTGCGGGTGCGCAAGTCTATGTTTTACTATTTTATTAATCTAATAATGAGTAAAACTCACTTAATGCAGTTTTATTATGCTTTTCACCTTTAAATGTTTCAAAAACAGGAATTTGTTTGTTCATGAAACTCTTAATATTTCCGCCGACTTTTTCTGGTTCATTTTCTGTAAGAATTCCAAAATCACCATGGCGTAATACATAACGGTTTGCTGGAATATTTGATGCAAGGACATTAACGCCAATTGTTAATGCCTCAAGTAATACCATAGATTGCCCTTCATAATGTGAAGTTAACGCAAATACATCACATTGCTTCATAATATTAAACGGATTACGTTTTTGACCTACTAAAAAGACGTTGTCTTCTAATTTTAGTTTATGAATTAATGACTCTAAGTTAGAGCGTAACGGCCCTTCGCCTAAAATGTACAATTTCGCTGTTGGGTTCTCCTTGACCGCATATTTGAAGCCTTCAATTAAAATATCAAAGCCTTTTTCAGGGGAGAGTCTACCCATTGCCATAACTTTGAAATCTTGATCATTAAATGGAACACTCTTGATTTCACCATTATTGAGATATGCTAATACTTTTTGGCCACGATGCATAAAGAAATCTGTGTCTTCGTCTTTTAAATCATTAATACGCGTTAAGTTAATCGTATTCATTGCTGATGTAAATTTATCTTTTGTTTTAGAAGTTGCTAAGTTTTCTTTATTAATTCTACAAGTTTCCTCTGATACACTGACTAAATAGTCAAAACGGTTATATAAGCTGATGACACCTTTTAAGTTTTGGTAATGCGGGCGTACACCATTTACATTACGATTCATATCGCTCTTAATATCACTATGCAGGTACATTAATTTACGTTTAGATTCTGTACCTAATAAAATTTTTGACCAGAACATAGAATAACCACTAAAGTCTATCACAACATCGAACTTCGAAATGCCAAATATCTTCCTAAATTCACGTTCAAATACTTCCGTGGGATATACAGATTCTTCAAGTACAGATTTAACACCTCTATTTTTTACAAAGATATCTCTGTATTTCTCTAAGGTAGTACCTAACAGTGGTCCTTTTCTTAAGATAATACGTACGTTTTCATTTACTTCTTTTAAATTATCTAAGATTTCACGATTCTTCGTGTGTCCTAAGAAAATCGTTACATCATATTTATCATAATCAATGTTTTCTAATAGATTAATTGCTGATGTAGTAATACCATTATTTTTCATTCCGCCTGGATACATCAATATTTTCTTCTTAACATTTTCTTGGTTGCTGACAATCGGTTGGAACATTTTATTAACAAGACGTTCAGTTACATGTCCATCTTCATAAGGAACATATAAATCTTTAAAACGTTCATATTTAGTTTGATAAACATTTTGGTTTGCTTCCGCTTCATTAACAGCTGAAACAAGCTCATCTACATCATAGACCGAAAGTCCAGGAAGGAGATCAGTATTAATATAAAGTCCACGGTCACTATTATAGTCCTCATAATCTGGCGAATAAAAAACAATAGGTTGTTCTGTCACAAGATAATCAAAGAAAATACTAGAATAATCTGTCACTAACAAATCTACAGCTGCTAACAATTCATTCGTATCAAATGAATCTGGAACAAGATACGGTTTTAGTTCTTTATAATTTAATGCTGTTTTATATACAAAAGGATGTACTTTCACAATAACTTGATAGTCTGTTTTCTTTTCAAGTTCTAAAACCATTTCATGAATGTCAGCTACACTATCTTCAGGGTCATTAACATCAGTTCCACGCCATGTTGGCGCAAATAAAAGTGTCTTACGCTTCTTTAATTTAAGACCATTTTGTTTTAAGTGTTTACGTACTTCTTTTTTATCACTATTCAACGTTAAATCAATTCTTGGATAGCCAATTTCAGCTAAATCACCATTATAAATACCATCTAAACTAAACGCTCTTTTGAACACTTCTGTTGTGTGAGGGTTCGGACTGACTAATATATCTGCGCTTAAAAAGTTTTTGATAATATTTTGTGAACCGACTAGGTTATCTTCTACATCTAAGCCCATAGCTTTAATAGGTGTGCCATGCCAAGTATTTACATACACTTGTTCTGGTTTCTTTGTAAAATAAGCAGGGAAAGTTGAGTTGTTAATAATATACTTTGCAGTAGTAAGTATATTTAAATAATCGTCACTTTCTTTTACAATGAATCGCACATTTTTAAATGATTTATATTGTTTAGTATACACTTTACGTTTTTTCTCAGAATCTACAACCCAGATATGTTCTAATTTTTTATACTTCTTATCTTTTAATAGATACTTAAAAACTGCATAAGGGCTGTCTGTCATACTTTTTCCATCACGTGCTTGATAAACTACTTGTCTGTCATTAACTTTGTTTTTTTTATATAAGTTCGCATATTTAGTTGTTTTTAAGACATACTTACTTTTAAACTTTGATTTGACAGGTTGCTCAATAAACTTGTATTTTCTTTTTGCTTGATTCAGTAAAAATCCGCTTACTTTATTCAATGTAGACACTCCTATTTATCTTTTTTATCAACATTAAAACAAAAGCTTTATTCTTTGCCGTAGAGCTCTTTCTTAATTTGTGTCGTAGAAATCCCTTCTGTACGTTTTAAGTAAATGACTTCACACTGTTCCTTTAAGAAATCAAATTCACCTTCCCAATCATGGCCCATCACAAATGTATCTACTTCATATCGATCAACATCTTTTTGCTTTTGACCCCAGTCATTTTCAGGAATTACTAAATCTACATAACGAATAGATTCCAACATCATCTTTCTTTGTTCATAGCTATAGTAAGATTTTTTATTCTTAATTTTATTAAACTCATCACTAGACAACGCTACTATAAGATAATCTCCCATTTCTCTCGCACGTCTTAATAATTCAATATGTCCATAATGTAATAAATCATAAGTTCCGTAAGTAATTACTCTCTTCATTCTGTCCACTCTTTCATTCTTTTTTCTTTATTTATAATGAAACACATACTCTACTATGTATTTTGCAAGAAATCATGCATTTATTCTGAAAATACGTTCATAAACACATTTACTCATTAGTATAAACTTAATATATTTAATAGAGTTTAATGAATCTTTACAAAAGTATAACACTTGTATTGAAGTTTTACATTTAATTTAAAAAAGAAGCCTCTATTGCCTATAATAGTTACTAACTGTAGGTCAATTTCAGCTTCTTAATTTGAATATATTATCTTTTGTCTCCATAAAGTTCTTTTTTTATCTGAGTAGTAGATATGCCTTCCGTACGTTTTAAGTAAATGACTTCACATTTATCCTTGAGAAAATCAAATTCACCTTCCCAATCATGTCCCATAATAAAAGTATCTACTTCATAACGATCAACATCTTTCATTTTTTGATCCCAATTACTTTCAGGAATTACTAGGTCAACGTAACGAATGGACTCTAACATCATTTTTCGTTGTTCATAATTATAATAAGACTTCTTATTTTTTAATTTATTAAATTCGTCAGTTGAGAGAGCGACTATTAAATAATCCCCCATTTCTCTTGCTCTTCTTAACAATTCAATGTGCCCATAATGCAATAAATCATATGTACCGTATGTAATCACTCTTTTCATAACTTTCACTCTTTCGTATTTTCTATTGATGTAATATTAAAAAATTAAACATCTATATTTTGATACTTTTCTATTTCTCACAATTCCTTTACAAAATTATACCACTTAACACATTTCTGCTCTACACTAAATAAAATAACGACGCACTTGCCTACACAAATGCGCCGTTATTTTTATCTATATTCACTTTCAACTGATTCTACCACTTGTTCATAATTCATAGCAGTAGAGATGTTGACACTTGCTAGGAAGCTGCCCTCTACAATAGGTGCTTCTACTTTCTCTACTCTATATTGTCCATCATACATTTCAATAGCCATATCTAAGTTCATTTCTGCTGAACCTAAGTCATAGAAACAAATCGCATCGTCTTTTAAACCTTCAATTGCTTGTTGAATAGGCTCAAAGGATGTTCCGATTGTACCGTCGCTGCCGCCGACCGGAATCACTTGAACACCTTCAGCCATTTGGCTAATGAGTTTTTTGATGCCGTTTGCGATTTCTTCGCTATGACTGACCACAATAATCGCTGTCATTGATTTACTCATCTCCTATTAATGCGTTTAAAATATATACACTGCTTTGTGCACCTGGGTCTGTATGACCTCTAGACTCTTCTTTAAAATAAGCTGCGCGTCCTTTTGTCGCAATTAAATCTTCTGTGTTATCAGCGAGTGTTTGAAGATATGCGATATCCACACTTTCTCCATTTTCAACCGCTTCTCTCGCTCTCTCAATAACGTCATACATTGTTTTCTCATCAAGTTCGACTTTGCCACGTTGGTGCACGGCTTGTGAGAACGCCTCTAACAACTTAGGTAAGTTATCTTCTGTAATCTCATCTCCCGCAACTTGTGCCATTTTAACAAAACTGAAGCCGTATAATGGTCCTGAAGCACCGCCGACTTTAGACATCAAAGTCATTCCTGTTGTTTTCAAAACATCTTGCACTGTGTCCGCATTTTCTAATGCTTCTGGTAAAGCATTAAAACCTCTAACCATATTGACACCATGGTCTCCATCACCGATGGCACGATCTAGTTCTGTTAATGTATCTTCACGTTCCTGAAAAATTTCTTGTAAATGAATTAAACGTTGTTTTAAAGTTTCTGCATTCATAGTTCATTTCCTCCTTGTGCGTTATCCGAAATAACGGCTTGCTGTCGGTGCGTTTAATGCGTTCAAACGGTCCTCAGTACTTTCTAATAACGTTAATGAGAAACCTTGCATATCTAACGATGTCATATAATCACCGACAAACCAGTCTTTGACTGTTATATTTTCAGCTTCAAGCGCTTCCTTTATATATTTCACTGCGATATTTAATTCTGAAAGTGGTGTACCACCCATGCCATTAACCATCACAATGACTTCCTGAGCTTTGACTTCTTCATTCAAAGCTTGAACCAGTTCAGTCGCAATATCTCGGATGGGTTTAACCGCTTCTCGCTTCAATCCACGTTCCCCGTGAATACCAATACCGATTTCCATATCTCCTGGTTCTAAATCGAAGCCATATTTACCCGTTGATGGCACAAATGGTGGTGTTAATGCCATACCAATCGTACGCATATCAGCTAACAATGCTTCAGTTTGTTCTACAATTGTTTCTAACGATTCTCCTTGTTCCGCAAGGTAACCGGCAAACTTATGCACAAAGACTGTGCCTGCTACACCACGGCGCATCTCTTTATCTTCTACCGCAATATCATCTCTGACAATCACTTTACCGACTTTGATGCCTTCCATTTCAGCCATTTCTTGCGCCATTTCAAAGTTCATGACATCTCCAGCATAATTTTTGATAATCAATAAGACACCGTCACCATTATCGACAGCTTTGATTGCATCTAAAATTTTATCAGGTGTCGGTGATGTGAAGATTTCACCGCATACTGCCGCATCTAACATTCCTTGTGCGACATAGCCTGCATGTGCAGGTTCATGTCCGCTTCCTCCGCCAGAAACTAACGCAACACCTTGTTGCTTTTTCTCTTTTCTAACAACAACCGTCTCAGAAATGACAGTTTGATCGGGATTTGAAAGTGCTAAACCCTCTAACATATCTGAAAGTATTGTGGTTTTATCTTGAATTAATTTTTTCATATGTTCACAACCCCTTTTTGTGTTCAATCATCAATTCATATTTTACATTCATCTCTATTATATAGTCTGACCAGTGAATATTCATGTAATAAGAGGTCAGGTTCTACAATCATTCAATTAAAAAATATGTTATATTACAATTAAGAAAAGCAATATAAATCAAATACAAAGAAGGTGTGCCTACTATGAATCTTTCTTTAGTTAAACGTGTTGCCGATATTGTGACAATTGTCAGCTTTATTGCCTTATTAGTTTTATTGTCCATTAACTTCTACTTCAATGTGCAAACAAATGGTTTTTCAGCAGGATTCAAAATCGAAAGCACCACTAACATTATTTTTGTATCACTATTATTCGCTATTTGTTTAGTCAGTGATATCATCAGTACCGTTTTAAAACGAAAGCTTAAATACAAACATTAACAAAAAGCCTTCCTACTCGGTTTGAATAGGAAGGCTTTACTACGCTGACATCTGTTTACATCAACGCAAGACTATTTGATTTTCTTCACATAAATCGATTTTAAACCGATTTGTCCGACACCTGGAATTTTACAATCGATGTCATGACCATCTTCAGGATCCACCAGACGGATACCTTTGACTTTCGTACCTTGCTTAATCACCGATGAAGCACCTTTGATTTTCAAGTCCTTAATCACTGTCACAGTGTCACCATCTTGTAATTCTTGACCATTGGCATCGCGTACTTTTAACGCTTCCTCAGCTTCTTCTACTGAATCTTGCGTCCATTCATGTCCGCACATTGGACAGACAAATAACGCACCATCTAAATACGTGTATTCCGAACCACAGCTCGGACAATTAGGTAATGTTTGTTCCATGTTCTCCTCCATGCTCTGTAATGACCCTCTAAATCTACCATATTTCCTAAGAAAAAGATATATCAGCGATTAGAATCTATGTTTTTCAAATTGCTTTCTATATTTCTAGCTAAGAAATATCTTTGTATTTAAAGCCGACAATACCAGAAATGAATAATATTAACGCGATTACAAGCATAATAATGGTCGCAGACCAATCCATATCCGCAATCGGTAAGCGCGGCACATGTCCAAACGGTGTCACTTTTTTCAACCATTGCTTTATGTTTAATAATTGGCCTAAATATACGACTAAGAAAGAATAAGCTAAGTAGAGATAAACCAATAAACTCCCCTTCTTAAACCAACCGACAATACAGACAGCCAATCCCGCAAAGACTAATATCGCTGGAACAAATACTAATCCTGCAGTGATTATTTTATGGAAAGCGATGGCTTTATCCATACTTGAAACAGCACCGATATACATACCTAGTGCAGCTAAGCTAATCATCAAGAAGCTATTGATCAGCCCAATCCAAATAAAGCTCATAAAATAACGCGTACGATGTATAGGCAATGCCAGTACACTTTCTGTATGACTTAATTTGATTTCCTTTTGAATTTTAAAGATTGCCATTAACACAGGTATCGTTGAAACCATTCCCATAATTGCCATCAATATCGGCACAAACTGTTCAGCATAATTATTTCCTTTGCCCGTCAACATTCTTTGCAGAAGCGGATTGTCTTTAAAGAAACTTTCCAAATCACCGAATACTGAACCATAGGATAAACCTAGCATCAACATACCGATTGCCCAAACGATTATACCTGTACGTTGTAAACGTAGCTGTAAGCCAAAAGGTGATTTTAATAATAATGACAAACGTCTATGCCCTTTAAAGGTCGGCAATAATCCAGACTCCATATCACGTTGGCCATTCACTACCATAGCCAAAAGCATTAAGACTACAGAAGTTACGCATAACGCTGTAACCGGCCACCAATGATTATGACTGTAAATATCTGCACGTGTTACCCAACCTAGCGGCACAATATAGGATAACCATGAAGCTGAAACATCTCCAATGGCACGCAGTAAATACATCACTAGTAATAAACTGATACTGATTCCTGTCGTCTGACTTTGTGTTGTAGTAAATTGCGCTACAAGTAATGCCAACATGCTTATCATAAAACCTGATACCGCAATAATCATGCCATATAACCATGCACCTTCAACAGTAAAATGATCAATGCCGGTAAACATCAAACCTATGGTGATTGAAACACCTAATATTAAATTGATAAGACCTTGTTGAATTATCGTACTTAAGATTAATGTAGCACGTCCTACCGGCAAAGCAGTCAACAAAGCTAAACGTCCCGCTTCTTCATCCCCTCTTGAATCTTTCGAAACAAATAAGATATTCATGATACTGACTAAAATCACAGTGAACATTAACATCTCATAACTGAACATCGTCGCGATATTCATTTGATCCAAAGAAAACTTGCCAAGCATTGCTTCCATGGCAGGATTTTTAAACATTTCAAACAGCGGTGCTAAAGCTTGTTGATCTGGATACAAATTCGCAAATGACTGCGGAATCATAAGCGTTAATGCGACTAATCCCACTAACCAAAATATGATTGCCCATTTATTTCGCTTTAAATAAAACAACATTATCCTAGAAAGTGTCAGTAGCTTTTGTGTCATCTTACTCACCTTCTTTTAGCTGCTCGCCATAGTATCGTAAGAATAAATCTTCTAAAGTCATCGGTTGGCTTTCTAATTTTTTAATATTGAAGCGACTTAAATATTGAATCACTGCAGTTGTTTGATCTGTATCCACTTGGAATTGATAGGTTTCATTTTGTTTGGTTACATCATGTACTCCGGGTTGCGTTTCTAAATGTGTCAGTATCGCTTCGGTCACGACAGTAAAGCGTATACGTGTTAAATGACGCATCTCATCCAATGTTCCAGTTTCTATGAGTTCACCTTTACGAATAATCCCTACACGGTCACATAGTTGTTCTACTTCAGAAAGAATATGACTCGATAACAAAACTGTTTTCCCTCGGTCACGACACCCTTTCACATGTTTTTGAAAGACACGTTCCATTAATGGATCTAAACCAGAAGTGGGCTCATCAAAAATATAAAGGTCCACATCCATACTTAATGCGGCAATTAACGCAACCTTTTGACGGTTCCCTTTTGAATACGTGCTGCATTTTTTATGAATATCCAGTTCAAAATCTCGAATCAACATTTGTTTACGTTCATGATTCACAGATTTTTGTAAACTCAATAAGAACTCAATGACTTCTCCGCCTGTCAAATTCGGCCATAAATTCACATCACCAGGTACATACGCAATATGTTCATGTATAGAGACCGCTTCTTTAAACGCGTCCTTGCCAAACAATGTGACAGTCCCAGAACTTGGTTTTAACTGCCCTAGAATTGTCTTAATAGTCGTAGATTTACCTGAGCCATTTGGACCGATAAAGCCAAAAATTTCTCCTTCTTCAACGGCCATATTTAATTTAGAAAGTGCTTCAAATTTACCGAAGCGTTTTGTAAGATTATTAATTTCTAAAACTGATGCCATATAGATCACCTTCTTATTTCTATTATCCATCTATAAAACTTGATTCCATTATACACTTGTTTTATTTATGAAAACTGACTTTAAAAAGAAGGACATCCCTAGAAAGAATGTCCTTAACACTATTATTTGAATGCCCGTGTATCAATATTTTCTTCTTTTAATATTTTTTCTATTTTCTTTTGTTCACGCTGACTAGGTTTATCGTTACCTTTTTCAATAGCGCCGACTTCTTTCACAGAAACACGTCCATTCTTTGAAGATGCCATTGCGGTATCTATTTTCTCATCGATATCTCTGAGGTATTGATTGGAATTCGTAATATAACGATTGATTTTATGCGCATGTCCATCATAGCCTTTTGGCAAGCGATTTTCATTAATGTATTGCGCAAAGTTATTATCATTGGTACTTGCGAGTGCGCTCGCTTTTTCAATATGTTTCGCATCACTTTTAGAAATTCCTTCTTTTGAATGGAGCTTTTGTTGATAATGCTCATAAATGCGCGTGATATCATGGTCAGCATTTAAATACGTTTGAATATCTTGTTTTAATTCCGCTTTAGTCAACTTCTGATTCTTTTTCTTTTTATCAAAGATATCTGGATTTAAATCTAATTGTTTGCCTTCTGCTTTAGCAGGGCCCATGTCCTTCTTATGTTCTTGTTGTGTTGGTGCTTTCTGCGTCGGTTCTTGTTTGGCTTCTTGTTTTACTTCTTTTACTTCTGAAGAAGCACATCCTGATAATGTCAGTGTCATAGACGCAAAAAGCAATCCCGCTATATGTTTCTTCACTGTTACCTTCTCCTTTGATTCTGCGTCTTATTATCTATTCGCTCACTCAGTCATTTTTTACCCTAAATCTCGTGATGTATGATGTTGTCTTTCAAAATCATATATAAAACGCTTTCATTGAAATTTGATTTAGAAAAATTAAAAATTAGTCACGCAACTCATTAAAGTTAGTGTATAATACTTCCATACACATATTCTATTCCGTACAACATAAAAAGAAAATAGATGATATGCAGTTCGCAGTTTCACTCTGCACGCCATCCGTTCTCTATATAAAAACTACAAAGAGGTGTAACATCATGGAAAACAATGATTTAAAACGCAGTATGACCAATCGTCACATTCAGCTGATCGCCATCGGGGGCGCTATCGGTACGGGGCTTTTCTTGGGGGCAGGGAAAAGTATTGCGTTAGCTGGGCCATCCATTCTTTTGGCCTACATCATTATCGGGTTCTTCTTGTTCATTATGATGCGTGCATTAGGTGAACTTCTTTTATCAAATAGTCAATACAATTCATTTATTGATATTGCGGAAGATTATTTAGGCCATATGGCCGGTTTCTTTACAGGTTGGACGTACTGGTTTTGTTGGGTAGCCACAGGTATTGCGGATATTACAGCTGTAACCAAATATATTAATTTCTGGTGGCCGTCTTTCCCACCTTACTTAACAGCGATTATCACAGTTTTCTTATTACTCGCGTTGAACTTAATGACAGTGAAAGCTTACGGGGAAATCGAGTTCTGGTTTGCGATTATTAAAGTAATTGCGATTTTATTCTTAATCGTCATCGGTCTTTATTTAATCTTTACTGGATTCTCATCACCTAACCATATTCAAAGTGGTTTCAGCAATCTTTACTCACACGGCGGATTCTTCCCTAATGGGGTAATGGGCTTCTTACTCGCTTTCCAAATGGCAGTATTTAGTTTCGTAGGGATTGAATTAGTCGGTGTTACAGCACGTGAAACAAAAGATCCAGAAAAGAACTTACCGAAAGCCATCAACAGTGTCGGTATTCGTATCATCATCTTTTATGTATTAAGCTTAATGGTTATTATGAGTATCACACCATGGGATAGATTAGATCCTAAAGAAAGCCCATTCGTTAACTTATTCGTTTTAGCCGGTATTCCAGCTGCGGCGGGTATCGTTAACTTTGTGGTATTAACTTCAGCATCTAGTGCCGCAAACAGCGGATTATTCAGTAACAGTCGTATGGTTTATGGTCTAGCTGTATCAGACAGCGCACCTAAATCTTTAGGTAAAGCCAACCGTCATGGGGTACCATACAATGCTTTGATTTTCTCAGGGGTCGTATTATTCTTAGCCGCATTATTGAACTATATTATTCCAGATACAGTATTCACAGTTGTAACTACAGTCGCAACAATTTTCTTCATCTTTATTTGGACAATCATTTTAGTTTGTTATATTAAATATCGTAAAGCGCATCCTGAATTACATGCCGCTTCAAAATTCAAAAACTTCTTTGGTGTGATTGGTTCATACAGCCCCCTTGTCTTCTTCGTTATCGTGATTGCGATTTTATTCTTAGCGGAAGACACAAGAGTTGCTTTATACTTCTCACCATTCTGGTTAATCTTATTATTCATCGCATATAAAGTCGGCGGCTTTAAAAACCGTGGTTTGAATCGTATTAAACATTAATACACAACACATAAAACAGGTTGAGATTTCTCATGAAGTCTCAACCTATTTCTATATGGGATGCAAATTAAAAAGCCGGACCAGTTTAAGCTGATCCGACTCTTTTATATAATAAAATAACTTCGACTCACAATAATTAGTTCAAGCGTGTTGGTGTATCGCCTGTTTTGATGACATTAAGTGCAGCGTTTAATCCGCCTTCAACTAAGTTACGTACCGCTTCATCAGAGAAGAATGCGATATGTGGTGTTAATTGAATTCTGTCATTTTCGATTAATTTTTTGAATGTTTCATCTTCAATTTCTTTACCAGTAAAGTCAAATGTGAAGTAAGGCATTTCGAACTCGTAAGTATCGACAGCTGCGCCTGTTAATTTACCTTCATTGACCGCATCGATTAATGCTTCTGTGTCTACAACTGCACCACGTGCTGCGTTAACTAAGATTGCGCCATCTTTGAATTTCGCAAACATTTCTTTGTTGAAGATGTGGTGGTTGTCTGCAGAACCTGGCATGTGTAAAGAAACGATATCCGCATCTTTAACTGCTTCTTCAATCGTATCTTTATACTCTAAGAAGTCTAATGAATCATTTGGATATAAATCATAACCTACAATTTTAGCACCGAAGCCTGCGAAAAGATTACCAGTTAATGCGCCGATACGTCCTGTACCGATAATTGCGACTGTCATGTCTTTTACTGGTCTTGCCATAATTGTCGCATCCCAAGTAAAGTCATAGTCTTGAACACGTTTTTCAATACGTGGGAATCGACGTACAAGATTTAATGCAGCAGCTACTGAGTATTCCGCAATTGTTTCAGGAGAATAGCTAGGCACGTTTGAGATAATAATACCGTGTTTTTTCGCTAATTCTAAATCATACATGTCAAAACCTGCAGTACGTTGTGCGACTTGTTTGATGCCCATTGCTTCTAATTTAGGGTAAGCTTCTTTTTCAAGTTTGCCGAACTGCATTGTTGTAACGCCGTCAAACCCTTCAAGCTGATCCAAAGTATCATAGCTTAAGAAGTCATTTGAGAATGAAACTTCAACATCATTCTCTTTAGCCCAATTCAAAGCTACATCTTTTTCATAATCACGTGTACCAAAAAATTTAATTTTTGTCATAATTACTCCCTCAATTCTAAAAGTTGTATAGTAGAGTAATTCATATCCTATGTAGTATGTTATGTGAATACATTCACAAAGTCAATAGGTTATAAATTAATCTGAATAATCTGTCAAACTGATTATACTCCATTTGCGCACATTTGCATATATGATTGTTCAATACTTTTAAAATTTAGAATAACATTGTATATACTTCCGTCTATATACCGTGATTACAGAACAATTATTAGATATTCAACACCTACGCCACTTTCACTTTTTGAGATAAATACGACAAAACAGCATTGATCTTGATTAAATTAAAAATACGCACGCTATAGCTTGAAAACTCACTATAGCGTGCGTATTAGATTAATCATCTTTCTTTTTATAACGAATAGTCGGCTGGCGTTCACCTTTAGTAAATTCTTCCGTTGCTTTACGTCTGCGTTCTGCCCGTAGCTTTCGATTTTTCTTAGCCTCTCTTTTATTATAAGCAATATTCAAAGAAGCCCCTTTTTGCGTATTATCTTTCATATACATATACGAGCCGACATTATACGCCGTACGGACAATCATTTGTCCTGCCACTGGTGATGTCATGTATAAGAATAAAATAGTTAATAAAGTTCTGACACTGAAATAATCACGTGTAAACCAGAAATAAATAAACACACCGATTAAGGAAAACAACACAGATAATGTTGAACTTTTCGTTGCGGCGTGTGCACGCAAGAAGATATCGTCAAACTTTAAAATACCGATGGCACTGATTAATGCGACAATGGATCCCAACAAGATAAGGACAGCAGCGAATAAACTAACGATTTCGTTTATTATCAAAGATTCGTCCTCCTTCTACGAAACGTGAGATACCAATGGTACTCAAGAATGCGAGGATAGCGATAATCAAGCTCGCATCTAAGAAAGTTAAGGTATTTAAGACGATACTAAGCAAACCTACAATAGAAATAATCATTGCACCGATACTATCAAATGCGACTACTCTGTTAGGTGTTGTTGGTCCTTTAATCACACGTATCAAAGCAATAATCACCGCAATACCGTAAATGACCAAAGCACTGCGTATCATCCAATCTATAACCATTTCAATCATTTGAGCACCTCCCATATCAAACGTTCATATTTCTTAATCTGCTTGGTTAAAACAGCTTTGTCTTTTTCGGATACATCAATCGCATGGATGAAGAATCGACTGCCATCTGGTGATACCCTGAGTACGAGCGATCCTGGTGTCAACATAATTAACAGTGTTAATAAGGTAATCGCCCAGTCTCTTTTTAATGACGTTTCATAAATTAACAGCCCAGGGTTCATGTCATGTGATTTAAATAAGATATAGTTGATGGTTGATAAACTTGATATCAACAGCTGCATATTATAAATCATGATGAACTTAGAAATAATCCAGACTTTCTTTAAGTAGAAAATACGTTTAAAGAAAAACCGATGGATTAAATATACAATCGCAATCCCAATCAGATATCCCGCGATAAACGTAGATAAGTGGAATTTGTCTTCGTCTTGAAAGAGCGTCCATAAAACAGCAATTAAGATATTCAGTGTTAATTGGGCTAACATTATTCCACCTCCACATTCGGGATAACTGATTTAACATAGTCGCTAGGATTTAAATTAAACTCTGCTGCGTGGTGTGCCACGTCCAAAATCCATTCGGCACAAAGTCCCATTAAGATAGTCGCAATCGTTAACAGAATCATCGCCATTAACTTATGCGGTAAAATCGGTTGTTTCTGAACCACAGGCATCTCTTCTCTGCCGAAATACATATAGAAGAAGACTTTCAATAGACTATACATAGCAATCAAGCTTGTGATAATCATCAGTGCTACACCGACTACATATCCTTCAGCAAGTGCCCCTTGTATAATCAGTAATTTCCCAGGAAATCCGCTGAATGGCGGAACTCCACCAATAGATAATGTGACGATAAATAAAATAATACCTAATGATGGATGTGTATGAATCAAACCGCCCATTTGTTTATAACTGCGGTAGCCTGTCAAGACCACAAAGACGCCCATGACTAAGAATAATAAGGTCTTAATAATCATGTCATGACCAGCGTAGAAAATCGCACCTGTGACACCTGTTTGGTTTAATGTGCTTAAGCCCATGACTGAAAAGCCAATAGACAAGATGACTTGATATGCGGCTATTTTCTTCACATCTTCATAACCGAGCACACCTATGGCACCAATAATCATAGTAATAATCGCCATATAATACATAAGTTGATGTGTAATATCAGGTTGTTGATCAAACAACAATACCATGACACGAATTAACGCATACACACCGACTTTCGTCATCAGTCCCGCGAATAATGCGGCTAATTCTGTGTTTAATGCGGCATAAGCTTTAGGCAGCCACATAAACATCACTAACGCTGCTTTACCACCGAAGACGAATATCATAATAATCGCAATCATCGTCATCATTGGCGGTTGATCACTTTCAGTAATCCGCATCGCTAAATGACCGAAGTTCAATGTGCCGAGTGTGCCATATAAATAAGCGACACCGATTAAGAAGAACCATGAACTGACAACGTTCGTTACGACATAAATAACACTCGCGCGTAATTGTTCTAGTGTTTGACCTAATGTTAATAAGACGAATGACGCAATCAACATAATTTCAAACATGACATACATATTGAAGATATCAGCAGTTAAGAAGCTGCCGTTGACACCTGTCAGCATAAATAGAATAAAGGATGGTAAGAAGTAACGGTTCGCAATATGTTCACGCTTACCGAAACCGAAATAAATCACACATGTGACCACTAAGTTCGCAATTGTGACAAAGAAAACACTTAATGTATCACCGACAAATTGAATGCCAAACGGCGGTTGCCAATTGCCAAAGTTAATCACTAAAGGCTGATGTTGATAAACGTACGCTAACAAATACGCTGAGACCGCTGTGTTAATCACTTGGATGGTAATCGCAATACGTCTTGTGACTATTAATCGTTCTTTAAAGAAGAATAAAATTAAACCTGTGACTAAAGGCAACAACAGTGGGATTAATAACAAATTATTCATCGACATCATCATCCTCACCGCGTAACGCCTCTATTCGGTTCACCCGTGTCACTTTATACGTACGATAGACCAAGACAAGTAAGAATGCTGAAATCGCAAACCCGATAACAATCGCGGTTAAAATCAACGCTTGCGGTAAAGGATCTACATAATTACTGCCTTCATCGTTAATAATCGGTACTTTCGTGCCATCAAAGCCACTCATCGCTAAAATGACTAAGTTAGCGACATGTGTATAGATAGCAGTACCTAATACAATACGAATTAAGTTTTTCGATAAAATCATATACGTGCCTGCGAAAGTTAAAATACCAATAATGATAATGAGTATGACGTTCAACTTTTATCACCACTTATCGCAAGCATAATTGTCGTTACTGAACCGACGACTGTTAATAAAATACCGAATTCAAACAACGTCACACTTGAAAGATGCACTTTCTCTAAATAAGGCAATGTGACATAAACATCCTCATGCGACAATAAAGGGTGTCCAAAAAACATTGGCACGATTGCGGTAGCAATGGATAATAAAGAACCTGTAATCGTAACCGCTCTAAAGTCTAGTGGCAGTGAGCGAATGACCTTTTCAACATCAAAGGCTAAAAACATCAGGATAAACGCTGAACTGAAGACCAAGCCGCCGATAAAGCCGCCACCTGGATTATCATGACCCGCTAAGAAAATATAAGAACCGAAGGTCAAGATAATGAAAACCGCCACTTTAGAAATCGTTTCTAATACAATGTCATTTTCGTGCATCTGAATCACCCTTTCTGATTTTGAATTTGATTAAGGAATAGATACCAAGACCTACTATCATAATCACAATGCCTTCTAACATGGTATCTAACGCTCTGAAGTCTCCGAGAATCGCGTTGACAATATTTTTAGAACCTGCCAGTTTATCACTATGTTCATAGAAACTTGAAATCTTATTAAATGCTTGTTCTTGTTGCGCAATAATCACGAATGTCACCACAAAGAGTGACATCAATAAAGCAATCAATAACTTAACCGCTTCTTTCCCGACATGTACTTTATCTCGTCGTACGTTCGGCAAATGATAAAAGACTAACAAGAATAAGATAGTCGTAATCGTTTCAATCACTAACTGCGTCATCGCCAAGTCTGGTGCTCTCATTAAAACAAAGACAATCGCAATCGTATAACCGATAACACCATTAATAATAATCATCGCCATACGTTCACGTAGGAACACTAACGCAATTGATAAGAAAGCAATATTGGCAGTGACTAAAATTTCAAACCAAGTAATCGGCTTCACTTTGAAACCTTCAACCGGTATCCAACCGACACGGATAAATCCATAAGCCAACATGCCGAAGAATAAGAAGTAAATCACATGTAAATATTGGTTCAAACGGTTATTCATCATCAACTGCATCCCGCTTCTACTAAAACGTTCACTTCCGCTTAACATACCGCGATAGATACTGTTAATAGATAGAAACTCAGGTAATTTGTTGTAAACGTTCATCCAACGAGAACGCCATAATAATAAAATACCAACAACATAAATCGTTAACGTAATCCATAATTCTGGACTTAAACCGTGCCACGCAGCAATATGCGGGATAAAGGGTGCCACTTTATCTGAATGACCAATATCACGTAAAGCAGGTCCAATTAAATAACGGCCTAAGACGTTCGGAATAATAAAGAATAATGGCATACCTAAGGTAATAATGGCCGGCGCAATATAAAGACCTGCTGGTTCATGTTCAGGTACTTGTGGTAATCCTTCTTTGTGCAGCGGGCCAAAGAACGTATCTTTAACTAATCGTAAACTGTAAATGAAAGTAAAGAGACTGGCAATCACACCTACAATCAACATGACTGAAACAAAGACTTGGTCATACATTGTCAGTTTCTTCGCACTGACCAATGTCGCAAAGAACATTTCTTTTGATAAGAAACCATTAAACAATGGTAAGCCTGCCATCGCCATTGCGCTGATGGTCATCATCACAGTAGTCACAGGCAACAGTTTACGTAATCCCCCTAAGCGTGATAAATCACGTGTTCCTGTTTCATGATCCACAATTCCGACACCCATAAAGAGCACACTCTTAAACAGCGCATGGTTGATTAAATGAAACAGACCCGCAAATAGACTAGCTACATAGAAAGCTTGGAATCCTTGTGCTTGGTGGCTATATGCTAAGAATCCGAAGCCGACCATCGACATAATCATGCCGAGTTGACTGATTGTGGAATACGCAAGTAATCCTTTCAAATCACGTTGTCCGACTGCCACAAAAGAGCCCACCATTAAAGTAATAATACCGATTGTGATAACTATATAAGCCACCCACGGCTCGTAGCCTAATATCGGTGTAAAACGGAATAATAAATATAATCCAGCTTTAACCATCGTCGCAGAATGCAGATAAGCACTGACAGGTGTCGGGGCTTCCATCGCATCTGGCAGCCAGATATGAAATGGAAATTGTGCAGATTTTGTAAAGGCACCTAATAAAATAAAGACAACCGCAAGCGGGAACCATGGAGATTCATACATCGTTTGACGAACAGGAATTTTTACTAATTCAGAAATAGTATTTGTACCTGTAATGTTAAATAAAATAACAAACCCTGCCATCATAAACATGCCGCCAAAGACGGTAATCAAGAAAGACTTCATTGCGCCTGCCTGACTTGCAGGTCGGTTATACCAATAAGCAATTAATAAGAAAGACGCAATACTGGTTAACTCCCAAAACACGTACAGCAATATGGTATTATTTGCTAACACAACGCCTAACATCGCAAACATGAACATTAATAAATAAACATAGAACCTTGGTAAATCATCATGTGCTTTCGATAGGTATGCATTCGCATATAATACAACACCTGTACCAATTAAAGTGATCAACAAGGCAAAGATTATAGACAAGCCATCTAATCTGAACGCAAAGTTCACATCGATTGACGGCATCCACGGCAATGAAACCATAATCAGTTGATTGGCGGCGATGCGTGGAATCATCGTTATAAAATAAATTGCGCTGATAACGGGTGCACTTAACGCTATCCATCCAGCTTGCCTGCTTAAAGTTGTTCTGTACCGACCCGTGTTATGGGTAATTTCTTGTTGTGCTTGTTCTGAAGTAGACGCAGGTCGAGCAGAGCGATTCGGCAGGTTTGTCATGAGTACAACCGACATCACAACAATAATAAAGACAAACAGCCAAATAAGGCTCATAAGAAGTGAGACTCCTTTCTATAGTTGAGTTAAATAATGTAAAAAATTAAAGATCTAATTGAATCGTAATCGTGCGGTTTTGTTGCGGAACATCTATAAATTTGAGGGTCTCAGATAAAGTCTGATGACCGAGGTATTTTTGTATCACTGTAAGCGGTGTACCCGATTGGTACGCATGATAAGCAAAAGTTTTACGCAAAGATTGAAGACCGATTTGAGAGAGTCCATTTTGGACAGCGGCATCATGAATAATACGGTACGCTTGTTGACGAGAAAGCGGGCGCTTTGTCTTCATAGAACGAAATAAGTAATCATCATGACCTATTCCCTTATCTTTCATGAACATATCCAATTCCTCACATAACGATTGAGGCAACGGCACATTAATGTCAGACATTCCAGGTTGTCGCCAAACATTAATCACAGCTTGGCAATTCTCATCTTGGGTTAAAACATCCAATCCTTTTAAATGAATTAACGTACTAATTCTTAAACCTGTATGTATCGCTAAGCGAAACAATAAATAATCACGCTGATTATGTTGACGCAATGTTTCATACATCGCTTCAATATCCGATTTTTCTTTAATCGGCAGCACACATTCCATGAAATCGCCCACTCCTTTCTAGATAACAAAATATTGCTAAAATAAATTAATGATACTTAATCATTATAATTCATATTTAAGTAACATTAAAGTAACGAAGTCTCATTTTTTCAAAAATTTTAAAATCGTTTATTTGTCAAAAGAGCATAAAAAAGAAGCGAGCCGAAGCTCACTTCTTCTTATTAGTCTAATCGAATAATAGGTTGTTCTTCATTATTACCTATCTTGATTTTACTTTCTACTGCTTGTATTTGTGACTTAGGAATATTTAACTTTTTTAAATCTGCAACATTATATTCTTTCATAAATCCATTTTCAATCTCTTGATTATAATCTGCATAATATGTTTGTGTTCCCCATATTATAACTTTTTCATGTGAAATACCTACTAAAACAGAACATGGGCAAGAACGTGGGTCAAATATATAATAAACCATATCTGTCGGCGCATGAGTTAATTGTATTTCGTTTTCAGGCTGAATTAAATGGACTTCATTTACTTTGAAATGATGTATTTTACCATCATCTGTTCTACCTGAATATTTACCTTCTAACACTTCTTGACCTGAAATATAATCTTCTCCGAAATCTGGGTTCAATATCATCAATGCTACATTATGTTTGATTTCTTGTTCTGTTAAAGGACCTGTCTGTGTTTTAGGTTCTTTTTTTTGATTAGCTGTGTTTTCTTTTGAATCGTTCGTTTGATTATTATTTTTGGTTTCTTGTGTTGCTTTGTCTTGCTTAGCATTTGTTTCTTTTTTCTCTGTTTTTTGTTCTGGTGCTTTAGAGGATTGTTTATCTTCTTGTGACTGTGTTCCACATGCGGCTAATAGAAGCAGACTCAAGGTCGTTGGTATTATCATTCTAAGTTGTTTCATCTTTCACACCTCAATTCTCAGGTACAAACTGTAATGTGTGCGGTGTTGCTTGATAGATATGTCGTGTTAGCGCATTGATTTCATTTGAATCGAGTTTCAACTGTTCAAGATCTTTCACTTTAAACACTTGTGTCTCTTCTTCTTGAATGAATTGATTGTAATCTAATTTCACTTTTTGAGATACGGCGTCTTCAGAACTAATTGTTGATTTACCAATTACGATTTCATTATCAGATACACCAATTACTGTTTTCTTGTCAGGGTCTTTTGTATGTGTTACAAAATAATACTGCATGCCTTCAGGACCATTTTCAACTTGCGGTACTTCTAGAGATTGGAAAAGTACATAGTTCGGAATGCGCACTTGTTGACCGTCATCTGTTTTATAAGTTTTTTGTTTTAAATCTTTAGCGTTAACATAAGTTTTGTTTAACTTAGGGTCTAACAACATCATCGCGATATGTTTTCTATCCATTTCTGCTTCAGGGCCAGGTGCAAGCGACTCAGGTCCTTTGACTTTACCACCATCTCTTTCTAAATTTGGTTCTTCACTTTTCTCTGATGAATCTGAGGATTGTGTATCTTTTTCAGTGGCTTGTGTTGTTTTATCAGTTTCTTGTTGCGTTTGCTTAGTTTGTTCATTCTTATTTGTTTCTGTGTTAGAATTGCCTTTGTCTTTTTTCTCCGCTTCATGCACTTCTATTTTTATATCTTGTTTTGTATGGTATGTCGTATGTGTTTGTTTTTTCTCTTTAGATGATTCGTCTTGTGGTTGTGTGTCGGTTGTTTCTTCTTGTTTTTGGTCTGCTTGTTTTTCACTATTTTCTTTATGCCCACAACTTGCTAAAAGCAGGGTCGAACAAAGCAGTCCAAGCAATAAGTGATGTCGTTTCATGATGTATACCTCCCGATACTTTATTCTTTAAATATATTATACATTAGAAGATACTGTTTCACTATGTAATCCTTATCAAAATCCTCTTTTTAATAAGTTTTGTTTCACGTCATTGTGGGAACTTATTAATTATGTAATTATAAATGAATTCAAAATTAATTTTGTTCATAACTTTGTAGATAGAAAGGAGGCAATTTATGAGTGAGATTAAAGTAGGAATCATTGCTGCACCAGGGTTTCCTATGGATTTATCAGAAACATTGGCTGAACAAATGCCAACGTCACTAAACAGTAAATTGAAAGAAGATATAAAATGGACATTTGAATGTGTTTCCGATCCATTAATCGGTTCCGCAGAAGATGTCAATAAAAGTTTAGATGCGGCACAATCCCTCAAAAAACAACATAACTGGGACTACGCAATTGTTGTGACGGATTTACCGATTGTTGAACAACGAAAAATAATCGTCGGCAATTTAGATGAACCTATGGCTACTGGATTAATTTCTATTCCGGCTTTAGGTTTATTTGGTGTGAAACGCAAATTGAAACAATGTCTGCTTTATTTTGCAGAAATCATATACTTACACCAAATAAATGAAGACTATCAAACGAAAAAACTCAATCTTTCATTATTTACACGTGTGAAGCCGATTAGAAATATATTCGATGATAAACAAGAGAATGATATGGAAACGAAAGACAATCAAGAATCTGGTGATGATACTTCACATTCAAAAACGACAACTAAGTTTATTTTAAACCCGTTTATTATAAGTTGGATTTTATTATTAGCAGGAATGACTAGAGCGAATCAGCCACTAAAAGAAATTCCGAACTTCAAAAAGATTATCTCTATTTCCTTTGCGTCAGCTACATACTTAACCATTTTCTCTACTCCATGGCAATTAAGTATTGAATATACTAACTTAAGATTTATCTTTATGACTACACTGGCTATCGGCGGTATGACTCTTTGGATTATGTATGCACACTCGTTATGGGAACACGAAACTTCATTAACAACTTCAACTTATCGAACAGTCTATAATATAACAACTGTCTTAACTTTATTAATTATTATTGTAGTTAGTTATCTTATCTTATTCTTACTGCTTACAATCAGTGTCGCTTTATTCGTACCGAATGATTTATATAACATGCAGACCATCAATGAAGGCAACCGTACACTTGGACAATTCTTATATCTTGTATGGTTTGTGACTTCACTCGGTTTCTTAGCGGGTGCCTTAGGTGCATCTGTGGAGAACGAAAAGAAAATTCGTGCTATGACATACTCTTATCGTCAACGTGCACGTTATGAAGAAGCAAAAGAATGGGAAGCTTCTAAATACTATTCATCAGAATCACATCAGAAAAATGATGACAACAATCAAAACAATTAAAGAAAGGAGGCTCTATGTATATGGAACAACTTGTCGTAGGCATCATCGCTTCACCTGGTATTGCAAATAAGCTCTCGCATAAACTTGTAGAAACATTACCGGGTTTATTAAGCGACTACATTTCATCTCAATACGAATGGAAAATCGAAGTGATTGTTGATGCATTAACAGGTTCTGCTGAAGACGCAGACCAAGCTTATCAAAAAACTGAAGATTACTTAGATCGTTATAACTGGAACTATATTATCAGTTTAACTGATTTACCATTACTTCATGATAATCAATCAGTCATCGCAGTTGATATTAACGAAGAAAACGGAGCAAGTATTATTTCTATCCCCGCATACGGTTGGCGTCCGGTTACGAAACGTTTAGAAAAAACCGTGCTGACAATCATTCATGAAATCAACTTGTTTTTCAGTGACAATCCTAACCAAAAGAATGAAGATGAAAATCATCAAGCAACTTATCGTGAGATTTTCCCTTTCTCAAAATTAAGGAAAATCCGTACTTACACTGATGATACCCATACAATGCATATTCGTTATATTGTCGCATCAAAAGCCTCCGGTTATTTCCGTTTACTCAGTGGCATGACTTTTGCGAACAACCCTTTAAGATTAATGCAAAGTATGAATAGTGTGATTGCGATCGCATTTACAACTGGTGCATCCGGTCTAATCTTCTCTACTATGTGGTCTCTAAGTAATACCTTTACAACATGGAGATTAACAGTCATGTCACTCTTTGCGATTTTCGGCATGATTTTATGGATTATCTTAGCGCATAACTTATGGGAAAGTGAACGCTTCAGTATTAACAAACGTATTACACGGTTATATAATTTAACGACCCTAACAACATTAACTACCTCAGTCGTTATTTATTACGTCACGTTGTTTACGATATACTTGATCGCATCTTCCGTTTTATTACCAGCACCTTTCTTAGGAAAGACATTAGAGCTTGGACATCCTGCTACATTTACACTCTATCTTTCCATCGCATGGTTCGCAGCTTCTCTTTCAACTATCGCTGGTGCCATCGGTGCAGGTATGCGTAACGAAGAACTGGTGCGTGAAAGCACATACGGTTCTAGACAACAAATGAGAAAAGCACTAATTAAAGAACGCTCTGATAATAACTAATTGAAAAGCCAAGATGCAATGACATCTTGGTTTCTTTTTTATTTACTATTCTTTTTGAAGTGTGGTAGCCTCACGGTTGTCTGCGTTCAGACATCCGAACCTCTTAAAACCGCTTAATATCAACACTTCTATACAAAACACTTTAATCTCCAAGTGATTATCAAAGAAATAATCGGTTTGTCTTGTAAGCGAATTATTTTTTGTAATTTTCTCACGCATGACAAAAAATTCACAAATTATTACCAAAAGACAAATTATAATGATTTGATATTTATGATACGCTATATTTAAGAATTCCTAAAAATTTTGTTAAAACTTGTTAAACAGAATCACTCGAAAACTTTACAATTTTAGCGAGGGAGCCGAGTTAAATGGAAATCAAACAGTATGTATTGCGTATCAAAAGCAAAATCCTATTACAGCCAACTGACTTGGTATTTCACAAAGGTGAAATCAATCATATTATTGGAAGAAATGAAGTTGGCAAGTCTCAATTAGCTAAAGATTTCGTACTTAATCACAGCGGTCATATGAGCCCAGAGATTACAGAAAATACAACTTTGATTAGTAATGCATCATGTATTCCAAGAGATATCACTAAAGATTTTCTCGTTCAATTACTCAAGAGCTATTTTATTTGTACCGTCAAAATCGATTACTTAGGTGAGATGTTAGGAATTGAATCGATTCCTAATTATATCCCTATTCGAAAATTAAACAAAGGACAACAAGAAAAGCTGAAGCTATTAAGTTTTCTATCAGAAGACAAACCTATCATTATTTTAGATGAGATCACAAAAGACTTAGATGAAACAACAGTACACGACTTCTATACTTTCTTTAATAACTATATTTCGGATAATCCTGAAAAAGTAATTATCAATATTACACATAGCGCAAAAGATTTAACATACCTTCCTGGTAAGTACTTTTTATTTAAAGACCTGACGATTGAAGAATATGATTCTAAAGAAGCAGTTGTCGATGAATACATTTGTTTCTAAAAACTTGAGGTGTACAAAATGAGGTTAGAGTTAAGAAAAACAGCGTTTAACAAAATAACACTGATTCTTGGTTCGCTTTTTTTATTACTATTCGTTTTAGGTTATGGTTTTACCACCTTTATGAATGACGGTCAAAGTCTATCTTATGGAGAATATTTCTTCAACACTTATACGATTGCGGTAGAAACTGGATTCATACTCTTTTCATTCATCATCGCTTACTACTTCAATAAAGAGTATGCAGATCAAAATATCTTATTTTATAAGCTATTAGGAAATACAGACTTTACTTTCTTTTACAAAAAGATGTTTGTCATTTTCCTAGAATGTTTTGTGTTCGTATGTATAGGCATCACTGCCATTTCTTTAATGTTTGGTAATTTCTCACATTATTTCTTTTTAATCATCATGTTTTCTTTACTAATATTGCAGTATATCTTAATCATTGGGACTATCAGTATTTTAATTTCCAGAATTTTAATCAGCGTTATTGCTAGTCTAATCTATTGGGTTATTTCTATTGTTTTAGTCATACTTAACCCTACTATCTTCGGCATCCTTGCCCCGTTTGAAGCAAGCAATGCCATGTATCCTAACGTTGATGCTACATTGAATGGAGATACCTTAGCACTGACTTCTTACGATATTACATTGCTGATTGTGTATTTCCTTTTACTTTTTGCGATCAACTTCCTCGTACTTTTCTTTGCGAGAAAACGTTGGTTGCAGCTAGGATTATAAAAGAGGCTATATATAAAAGAGGCAGAGTTTAATCCGCCTCTTTTTTCTGTATATTTCCTAATAGAAAGGTGTGTACATCAAATATGAATGACTCAACGTTTTGGAAACCCTTCATGATACCTGTCTATTTAATTGTTGCCTTTTTAGGTTTTCTATTATTTAAATTTTATATCCAAGCAAACATGGCTTCTATTATTTTGATTGTTGGTCCATTAATTTATATTGCTGGTGCTTCTATCATTTATAATGCTAATCGCAAAAGGCAAGATAAATAGCATTATATATTTTTCAACAACTGTTGTGTCTATCATTCTTCAATCGTGATTCACAATAGTTATTCTTTTATATATTCGAATGTTTTTAGCTTTTTACTTCTGCCAGCATAAAGCGCAACAATTTATCGACTTGAGAATCTTTGATGAAATAATACGCCATTTTCCCTTCTTTTTGAAAATCTATAACTTCTTTTTTATAGAGTATGCGTAAATGATGAGAGGTAGAGGCGATGCTCATTTTGAGTAATTTCGCAATGTCGCAAACACACAGTTTCTTTTCTTCAAGCAACGCAAATAAAATCGTTAATTTCTTTTCATCACCGATTGCGCTTAAAGTATTCATTGCTTTAATAGTATGTGTGTCATTTAAAAATTCAGAAGCATTTTTCACTTTATCTTCATGCACATACATGATGTCACATTGTTCATTAGACACCTATCTCCCATCCTTTCTATGAAACAAAACTTAATAACGTTTGTATGGTTCTATTTTCAATCAAAATGTATAAACCTAAACCAATATAGATAATCGCCATAATCCATCGATTATATTTCTCTACAGTTTCACCAATACCTGGGACGTTTGCTAATTTTTGTGCAGAGAATACTAATAAGAAAATCATGATGATAAACACAATTAATGTCACAATAACTTGCGCCAAAGTCAAACTGACAAAATACGGTACAAATAAACCGATATTATCTGCTCCACAACTCGCTAGAGTAACAAGCGCAACAATACCGACTAATTTAGATAGTCCTTTTTTATCCAACTCTCTCTTTGCGCGTGCTTCTCCTTCACAATCATCAAATAATGCGACTTTGATTCCTAAATATAAAGGGATAATGCCTAATAAACCTAACATCCACTTTTCAGGCACAAAGTGTAAGACAAATGCAAAAAACAAACTGATCACAATTAAGGCACCTGAACCTAAAAATTGTCCAATATAAATATCTCGATACTCATGTTTGGTTTGCGCACGTGCGAAATAAATTAATAAAATCACTAACAAATCTAAAGCAGTCGCAGTATAAAGCACAACTGCAGTCAAAGCGGTCTGTATCACTTTGTCACCTCATTCAAAAATAAATTTGAATGTATTATAACACTTTAAAAATTAAAATCACAGGTCATAATAAAAAGACCTTCATATAGCGAAGGTCTTAACATCTATCATTATGAGCGCAGTATCTTTTTAATTTCTTTCGCAAATCGTTTAGGTTGTTGTGCATAACCATAATGACCACCTACAACTTTAAACACATTTGTGTTTAAGCTATGTGCAAAATATTTAGCCGCTTCATACCCTAACGATTCTTTCGATTGTTCACCTTGTAAGAACTTGATTGAAACATCTTTGGTCTTCAAAGTTTCTATATCAATTTGATAATTTAAATATTGACGTAGTTCATATTGAAGCCAAATATTTGTGGATTCACTACTGCGTATTTGTGAAGTACTTGGCGAACAAACAGCACATGGTGCAATGGTATTCTCTACTAACACCTGCATATCTGAGTGTGAAGGATTGATTAGACGTTCATATTGGCGCATTGCAGCCGACACGCCTTCAATCATTGCAGTACGTGCAATTTGTTCAGTTTGTTTCACATAATCTTCTCCATTTGGAAATGCTGAAGTATTTAAAGGTTCATGTATCAGTAATGTCTGAACTAATTCAGGATACATACACGCAAATTCTAATGCAGGTACAGCGCCTGTGTCTGTCGCAAAGAGATAAACAGGATGATTACTCAATGTTTGTATTAATGTTTTAATATCTTCAACATCCATGGTTAAACAATACGTATCTTTGGTGTTTGCGATAGAACTTGGTAAAGCCGTTAACAATTCACTTGCGCCATATCCTCGTCTATCAGGTAAGACTACAGTAAAATCATCTTCTAGCTTATGTGCTAAATCCAAGTAACTATCATTAATTCCGCTTGCACCAGGAATACATAACAAAATCGGTCCATGTCCCATCATGTCATAACGAATGATTGCATTATTTGTTTCTAAAGCATACATTTCTCTCATTCCTTTAACTCCATCATTACTATCATCATACCTCAATCTTCATCAACATATAAATCAACTGCATCTCTTGTCTGACTTAAATGTGCGATATGGTTTGTATAGTCTTTCGCAAGATACGTGTAGAATAAGGTATCAACAGTGATGAGCTGTGCGATTAACGAACTCGTTGCGGCTAATCGTAAACTACGATCTGAACTTGCGTCATGGAATAAACACTCATCCGCATAAGTTGCGA
The DNA here is from genome assembly GCF_003043455.1 of Staphylococcus simulans. Taxonomy (GTDB): domain Bacteria; phylum Bacillota; class Bacilli; order Staphylococcales; family Staphylococcaceae; genus Staphylococcus; species Staphylococcus simulans_A. The sequence goes on from NZ_PZGG01000015.1 coordinate 29,707, forward strand.
GGTCTGAATTTTGACGACTAGTCATACCGATAACTGGAACATGATAATGGCGTGCTACTTGTGCTAATTTTAATGTTTCTCGATTTTGACCAGAGTTTGAAATACCTATCATTAAAGTATCTTCATTGCTATTGCCAGCTAGTGTTGTTGCGATAATATGTGCATCTGAACTATGAACAACATTCATCCCTGCTCTTGTAAATTTTTGGAAGATATCTTCTGCCACAATATGGCTTGCCCCTACGCCAAACACTACTAATTTCTTGCAATGTCTTAACTTTTCAGCAATCGTTTCTAACGTTTGATCATCTAATAAAGTTTCAGTTGTTTTCAAAGTATACGCTGCTCGATTGAACAGTTTATTCTTAATTTCATTTGCAGGTTCATCTTGTTCCATTTCTTGATACACACTTGCCTGATGGTTAGGTAAATAACTTGAAATGGCTAACTTCAAATCAACTAATCCTTTGAATCCTAATTTGTGCACACAACGAATCACAGTGGCTGAACTCGTTTGTGTCTTTTTGCCTAACGCTTGTGCACTCATTTCTAATACTGCTTCTGGTGCTTCAACCAAATAACGTGCCACTTGCTGCTCATTTTTAGTCAGCTGTTCCATCTGTTCTTCAATATAAATTAATAGTTGTTCATTTCTCATAGGTTTTACACCTCTTCTTCAACAGCTTGAGGTGCAGTCATTTCTTTGGTTGTTCCGAAGAAGTACGTCGCGATAAATCCTCCTGCATACGCAGCTAATATACCTGCAATGTAACCTAAATACATATTGTCATAAATCAAAGGAATCAATGATAAACCACTTGGTCCAATAGCAACCGCACCAATATGTCCAATACCGCCTATGACTGCACCGCCAATACCGCCACCAATACACGCGGTAATGAATGGACGACCTAATGGTAAAGTCACACCATAAATTAAAGGTTCTCCAATACCTAATATTCCTGCAGGTAATGCACCTTTTAATAAACGAATAATCTTTTTATTCTTACGACATCTTACCCAAAGTGCTAATGCTGCGCCAACTTGACCTGCACCAGCCATCGCAAGAATCGGCAATAAGAACGTAGCATGATCTTGGTTGATCATTTCTATATGAATCGGTGTTAAAACTTGATGTAAACCAAACATAACTAATGGCAAGAATGTCGCACCAAGGATAAAGCCGCTAAATGCGCCGCCAATATCTAACACCCAGTTAATGATACCGAGCAGACCTTCTGAGATTACCCCTGCAATCGGCATAATTAAGAAAATCGTCGCAAGTCCCATAATCAATAACGTAATTGTAGGTGTTACAATAATGTCCACCGCATTCGGAATAATTTTATGCAGACGTTTTTCAACAATTGACAGTAACCATACCGCAAAGATGACACCGATAACCCCACCTTGTCCAGGCGCTAATGCTTCACCGTTAAAGATATTATGCAACGGTTGTTCAGGTGTCATACCTGTCAACATAGTAGTACCGCCAATCACACCGCCGAGCCCTGGTGTTGCGCCAAATTCTCTCGCCGCATTAATCCCGACATAGATGACTAAATAAGCTAGTAAACCGCTTTTGATAATATCAAAGACTAAAGTCAGCTGTTTCCACATTGCACCTTCAATATAGCCAGCTGATAATAAGTTCGTCAGTACGGCCGCAATCCCACCGATTAAACCGGCCCCGACAAACGCTGGAATTAGAGGTACAAAGATGTTTGCGATGACTCTTAGTACTTTTTTCCATTTAGATTTTTTCTGCTTATCCTTCATCTGACTTTTAAAGAGTTGTGCTTCTGATTCTACATGCTCTTTATCTGTTTGATGTGAAGGTTCATGATGAACGATTTTTTCACCTAAAGGCGTGCCAATCATTTCACTCATTTCATGTGCGACTTTATTAACAGTACCTGGGCCTACAATAACTTGTAGCGTTTCATCTTCTACAACTCCCATCACACCATCTATTGCTTTGAGTCTTTCAAGATTCACTTTAGAGTAATCAATAATATCCATACGCACACGTGTCATACAATGAATCACACGTTCTAAATTTGCTTTACCGCCAACATTACTTAATATTTCCTGGGCAATCTTTTTTTCTTTTGACATTGTTGTTCAGCTCCTCATGTTTTTCTGATAAAACCATCAGCTTTTTTTAAACGTTCAACAGCTTCTTCATATGAAATATCATGTAATCCCATGACAATCGCAGCTTTCACGTGACCTTTACTGTCATGAAATAACTTTTTGCTCTCTGTTTCAGAGGTATTAACCACTTCCGAAATGATATTTAGCGCGCGTCTTCTCAGTTTTTCATTCGTTGGTTGCACGTCTACCATCAAATTTTCATAAACTTTACCGATGCCGACCATTGCGCCTGTAGATATCATATTCAATACTAATTTTTGTGCTGTTCCGGACTTCAAGCGTGTAGAACCTGTCAGAATTTCAGGACCTACTTCTATTTCAATCGCAATCTCAGCCACTGCACCAATTGCCGTATCTTTATTACAAGCAATCGCTGCTGTATTCGCACCTATCGCGTTCGCATATTCCAGTCCTCCAATGACATAAGGCGTTCTGCCGCTCGCTGCTAATCCGATCACTGTATCTACTTTATTAAGTTCAATATCTTTTAAATCTTGTTCACCAAGCGCTTTACTATCTTCAGCGCCTTCTACAGCTTCAGTCATTGCTTTAGCACCACCTGCAATTAACCCAATCACATCATCACGTGTCACACCGAAGGTCGGCACACATTCAGCAGCATCTAATACACCTAATCTGCCGCTCGTGCCTGCCCCCATATAAATTAATCTGCCACCTTGTTTAAATCCTTCAATAACAGTATCAATCACACGTGCAATAGATGCATTTTCTTTGGCAATCGCTTGGGCAACAGTTTGATCTTCTTGGTTCATCAAAGCAACAAAATTTTCTGTGCTTAATTCATCAAGGTGCATCGTTTTCTTATTGCGTTGTTCAGTTGTCATTTTATTAATGTCCATGACTTTCCTCCTCAACTGAAACGAATTCAAATGCGGTATTCGACCCAATTATGTTAATACAATCTAAATCACGGGCGTCGACATAACCTAATACATTGACCGCTTCATCCTTAGGTAAATCACACCTTACAATTTGAAGTTCATTCATATAACGGCCATATAATTCATTATCTAATGTCACAGCTCCTTTACGACGTTCTACGACATTGTTTGGCGTTACTTGTTCAGTAAATGATTTACGTGCTTCAATCGCTCTCACCACATCACGTGCAACATCTGGGCGATTGTGATAAACCCCTAAATACTTACTATCTGAGCTTAAATTTGTTCGTAAAACAACACGTTTTAATCTGAAGTAAGCATCAAATTGATGGATTAGGAACGCATCAATTTGGCTGTCACCGATACAAGCGATATCACATAAATCCTGTTCAAGTTCAACTGATGCGGCTAATGGATGATATGCTCGATGATCTTCTAGTGTAGGTAAACCACGGTAAATAGGCCCTCTCAATTGAGTACCAGGCACAAACGCCATGATTTGAATTTCAGGAAACGCACCTTTTAAACGTTCATTGATATGTTGAAAGAAAGAACGTGCTAAACCTGTATCAGGCCTTGGATAATAATTATGTGCAACTAAAATGTTTTCCTGAGATATTGCACGATCACTCAGCTCTCTTAAAATTTGAAATGCATCAGTACTCGCATTCAACATCACTGAATATTTCGCTTCTACGTACTCTGCCAAACTATCCATATCTACCGCTTCATCCAAACGAACAATATCAATGCCCGCCTCGCGAATCGTTTCTGGTTCCTTTAAAGACAGCCCGAGTTGACGCAAAGTTTCTCCATTCACATCAGCGATAATTTGTGCACGGTTCGCATTAATCTCTGCTAATTGCTTTAACCGCGTCAAATACGTATCTTGGTTATCTTCTGGAATTTGAAGAGACGTAAATATATACCGAAATCCATGGTTCAACATTTTGTCGATATACGCTTCATCAAATGCTTCTCCTAAATAGACAGAAAACCCTAAATTCAATTCAACCACCTCTTTTATTTATTCTTATTTTCATCCCAATCAACTGCTTTTTGTATGTAACATTGTGAATTAAACAACTGCAGTCAATCATGTGTAATCGCTTACATTATTACATAATTGAAATTACATTACAATATCAAAATAGATTATAGATATTTTTGTAATGACAGTTCAATTTTAATTTTTAAACTCAACCCTCCACTACACCAAACAGACGTGCTACAATAGTCAGTAATATCACATTAACGCTAGAAAAGAGGCCGACTATGATTAAAGAAACACTGCAACTTTTTAATGAAGGCACACCGATTTTAAATATTTTACAAGATGGCAGACGACAAGAGCTGTTAGTTTTGTTATGTAAAAAAGGACCTTTGACAGTAAACCAATTAACTGAACTTGTCTCTATTTCACGCCCTGCAGTCTCACACCATTTGAAGCTGATGTTAGAGGCCGGAATACTTTCTGTTGAACAAAAAGGACTTGAACGTTATTATCGTTCTGACTTAGGTCCAACACTCGATTGGTTAAAAGCATTAACCGCTTCTCTTGAAGATGATTTAAAACGCTAAGCTGCTTTTGAGCATATCTATGTTTAAGTTCGTAAACATAGTGGTATACTTTTACCAGAGAAAGAGACATTCTATATATGAAGGAGCTTGATTATGACTCAAAAAATTATTTTAGAACAAGCAGCACTTGACTTTGCGAAAGCCAATGACCCACATCCACGTATATATGAGTTACCTCCAGAAGAAGGTCGAAAATTATTAGAAGATGTACAGTCTTCAGATATTCAAAAATATGATGTAGATATTGAGGATACAACATTTGAAACAAAATCTTATGGCGAAGTTCCTGTTCGATTCATTCGTCCAAAAGGAAACCAAGAAAAATTACCAGTGATTTATTATATTCATGGTGCAGGTTGGGTATTCGGAAGCCCACATACACACGATAAACTTGTCAGAGAACTTGCGGCACGTACAAACTCAGTTGTTGTCTTCCCTGATTACGATTTATCACCTGAAGCTAAATATCCGACAGCAATTGAACAAAACTATGATGTCTTACAACAATTAAAAGATGTCGCAGAGGACAAAAATTTAGACTTAAACCGCTTAACAGTAGCTGGCGATTCAGTCGGCGGTAATATGTCAGCGGTTATGACATTAATGACAAAACAACGTAATGGCTTACCAATCCATCAACAATTACTCTATTATCCAGTAACGAATGCAGCCTTTGATACAGATTCTTATAATGAATTCGCAGAAGGTTGCTATTTAACAAAAGAAGGTATGCAGTGGTTCTGGGATCAATATACAACAGATGAAAATGAGCGTGCAGAAATTACTGCTTCACCTTTACGTGCATCATTAGAAGAATTAAAAGACTTGCCAAAAGCGATGATTATCAACGCTGAAGCTGATGTATTACGTGATGAAGGCGAAGCTTATGCGCACAAATTAAGAGAAGCTCGCAATGATGTGACACATGCACGCATGCAAGGTACAATTCATGACTTTGTGATGGTTAACGATTTAGACCAAACAAACGCAGCACGTGCAGCGATGGATTTATCTACAGACTGGATCAATAAACAAAACAAACAATAAATGAATGATTCACTTTAAGACTGATGCTTCTGGCATCGGTCTTTTTCTATATACCAAAAACACGTCCCTGCATGAAGGAACGTGTTTTGAATGGATGATTGAATTTTAGTCATTTGGAAAAGTCATCGCGACTTATTTTTGATAATCATAAGCAGTAATAATAATATCTTTTAGTTCACTGATTAATGGTTCTTTCGGGTTAGCAGTTGTACATTGGTCTTCGTATGCAAGTTCTGCCATGCGATCTACTGTCGCATCTAATACTTCTTGTGTTAAACCTTGTGCTTTAAGGTTCATTTCGATACCTACGCTTTGACCTAATTCATAAACAGCATCTGCCAAAGCTTCTACTAAATCTTCTGTTGTTTTACCTTTCAAACCTAAGAATTTCGCAATATCTGCATAATCTTGGTCCGCTCTGAAGTAATCATATTTAGGGAACATCGCATGTTTTTGCGGATCTTTCGCATTATATCTAATGACGTGTGGCAATAAAATCGCATTCGTACGACCATGTGGAATGTTGTATTCTCCACCGATTTTATGGGCAATTGAGTGACTGATACCTAGGAATGCATTCGCAAACGCCATACCTGCAAGTGTTGACGCATTATGCATACGTTCTCTTGCATCTGGATCTCCATCATTCGCTGAAGCTTTCAAATCTTCGAAGACAATTTTAATCGCTTGTAAGCTTAAACCACGTGTATAATCACTCGCCATAACTGATACATAAGATTCAATCGCGTGTGTTAAAACGTCCATACCTGTATCAGCAGTGACCCCTCTTGGTACACTTAATACAAATTGTGAATCTACGATGGCTACATCTGGTGTTAATGCGTAATCAGCTAATGGATATTTCACATGCGTATCACTATCTGTAATAACCGCAAATGGTGTAACTTCTGAACCTGTACCTGAAGTAGTTGGAATACATACCATTTTCGCACGTTGTGCTGGCATAATTTTATATGCACGTTTACGGATATCTAAGAATTTTTGTTTCGCACCGAAGAATGATAAATCAGGGTGTTCGAAGAATGCCCACATACCTTTCGCCGCATCCATAACAGATCCGCCACCGATTGCGATAATTGTATCTGGTTGGAATTCAACCATTAATTCTAAACCTTTATAGACAGTATTCGTTGATGGGTTAGGTTCAACATCGCTGAAGATACGCACATCAGGAGCATCATTGCGTCTGGCAAGTACTTCTTGTACACGTTTCGCATAACCAAGGTTTACCATGCCTTCATCTGTCACAATAACAACGCGTTCAACTTCTTTCATTTGCGTTAAGTACATAAGTGAATTTTTCTCAAAGAAAATTTTAGGTGGAAGTTTGAACCATTGCATATTATTTCTCCTTTTAGCGATTGTTTTTATATTGATTAAATCGACAGCTGAAACGTTATGAGAAACTGAGTTATGTCCATAAGAGCCGCAACCTAATGTTAATGATGGAATCATTTCATTATAGATATTACCTATACCCCCTTCAGCTGATGGAGAGTTGACTAACACACGACAAGCATTCATGCGAATACCGAATTCTTTTTGTAAAGCTTCATCTTCTGTATGCACGACTGCAGTATGACCTAAACCGCCTAAATCAAGCATACCTTCACATAATTCTAAGCCATGTTCACGATTCTCTGCTTTTACCATTGCGAGTACCGGAGATAATTTTTCACGAGATAGCGGATAATCCGGTCCTACACCTTCAAGTTCCGCAATCAACATTTTCGTACCTTCAGGCACTTTAATACCGACTGATGCGGCAATTTCAGTGGCTGGTTTACCTACGATATCTGCATTAACTGCACAACGGTCTTCACGCATCACGATACTTTCTAATTTAGATAATTCTTTTTTCTTCACGACATAACATTGATGTGCTTCAAACTCTTTTTTCACTTCATCATAGATTTCTTTATCTACAATCACACCTTGTTCAGAAGCACAAATCATGCCGTTATCAAATGTCTTAGATACAATGACATCATTAACTGCACGTTTGATTTTCGCTGACTTTTCGATATACGCAGGTACGTTACCTGGTCCTACACCTAATGCTGGTTTACCTGTTGAGTATGCAGATTTCACCATACCTGCACCACCTGTCGCAAGTACTAATGCAACTTTGTCATGGTTCATTAATAATTTAGTGGCTTCCAGTGATGGATGTTCAATCCATTGAATAATATGTTCTGGGGCACCTGCTTTAAGTGCTGCTTCATAAATGACTTTCGCTGCACGTGCAGAAGATTGTTGTGCACTTGGATGGAAGGCAAAGATAATCGGGTTACCCGTTTTAATTGCGATGATTGCTTTAAAGATTGTTGTAGAAGTCGGGTTCGTTGTTGGTGTTACACCACACACTACACCGACAGGTGAAGCCACATACGTCAAACCACGTTGTTCATCTTCATCAATGACGCCGATTGTTTTATTGTATTTGATAGATTGCCAGATATATTCTGATGCATATAGGTTCTTGATAGCTTTGTCTTCATAAATACCGCGGCCTGTTTCTTCATAGGCAGCTTTCGCAAGTTCCATATGTTTGTCTACAGCTGCCATTGCCATCGCATGAACAATGTGATCAATTTGCGTTTGATCAAGCTTTGCTAATTCACGTAATGCATGTTGTCCATTTTCTGCAAGTGCATCAATCATTTGTTGCGTGGGATTAATTTCAGGTTGTACTTCTGTTGGTTGTTTCTCATTTTGAGTAGATGTAGCCATTTCTATTTCCTCCTCGACATGAATGCTTCTGAATTACTTTGTGAATTATTTCACAAACAGAATATCTTATTTTTTACTTGGAGTAAATGAAAAACACATATTTTTATTTTATTTCGTTACGATTGTGTGAACATCATAATTTAATAAATTCATATAAGACTTAGAACCGCAAGTAATTAAGCGCTTACATTAACACCTTTAATTGTTCAAAAAGTTTTTAAATTGACTTGAGCATATCAGTTCCTATTTGCCCCTGACCAAGGTAAAATAAATTTTACCAACTATGTTTACGAACTTAAACTTAAGGAAAATGTAAAAATAAATACACAAATTTGGAGTGATCAAGCATGCAAACAGTGCTAGGAAGTAATGGTCAAATTGGTCATGAAATCGCAAATGAACTATATAATAATTACACAAAAGACATTCGTTTAGTGGGTAGAAAACCTAAAAAGATTCACGACAGTGATGAACTCGTCGCAGCGGATCTAATGAAATATGAAGAAGCTTATCAAGCGATTAAAGGGAGCGACATCGTATATTTTGCGGTTGGATTACCCGCAAATTCTGAAATGTGGGAACAACGCTTCCCTGTTATGATGGAAAACGTTATTAAAGCTTGTCTTGAAACAAATGCTAAACTCGCTTTCTTCGACAACACTTATATGTATGAAAAGAACGCAAATGTCCAAACAGAATCCAGTCCATTTGTTCCTGTTGGACGTAAATCTGTGGTTCGTGCACAAATGGCTGAAATGGTTATCAAAGCAATGAACGAACAAAATCTTCAAGCTGTCATTGGTCGTGCACCTGAATTCTATGGTCCTGATAAAACACAAAGTATCACCAATACTTTAGTATTTAATCGTATCAAAGCAGGTAAAAAAGCGATTGTTCCTGTTAGTGCTTCAGTGTTACGTACTTTAATTTGGACACCAGATGCAAGTCGCGCATTAGCACTGCTTGGTAATACACCAGACGCTTATGGTCAAACTTGGCATTTACCGACTGCCGGCAGCCTGACATATGAAAAATTAATACAGAAAACAGAAACTATCTTAAATCAAAAAGTCGGTTATCAAGTTTTACCGATGTGGGCATTTAAAATCGGCAGTTTGTTTAATGAACAGGTCAAAGAATTGATGGAGTTATTACCAAGATATAAATATAATAATATATTTAATTCTGATAAATTCAAAAAGCGTTTCCCAGAATTTAACATCACTTCTTACGATGAAGGAATTAAAGAAGTATTTAAAGCATAAACAGGGTAATTTAAAAGTAGTGGATTTTTTCCATGGAAAGAAGGTTAAAGTATGAAAAAAATTATGATAGTCAACACGAGTACAGATCATTTCGGTGAATTTTCAAAACCGACAGGACTTTGGTTAGGAGAACTTGTTCACTTTTATGATTATTTTAATGACGGCAACTACGAAATCGACATTTTCAGTGTTGAAGGCGGAGAAACACCAATAGACCCAGTTAGCTTGAACCCTGTCTTTTTAGATAAAGTGACAAAACGTTATTATGATGACGAAAAATTTATGGCACAATTAAAATACTCTAAATCAATCAAAGAAGCAGATCCGACAAAATACGATGTCATCTATTTCACTGGCGGCCATGGTGTGATGTTTGATTTCCCTAATAATAAAGATATCCAACATGCGATTAATGAAGTTTATGGTCACAACGGCATTGTAGCAGCAGTATGTCATGGTGTCGCAGCATTATTAAATGTTAAAGACAACAATGGCAGATACTTCATTGACCAAAAACAAATGACAGGCTTTTCTAATACAGAAGAGTTGCTCGCAAATCGTAAAAAACTTGTACCGTTCATGTTAGAAGATGAAATTAAACGTCGTGGTGCAGATTATCAAAAAGCCGTGTTACCTTTCACACCTGAAGTTGAAACAGATGGACGACTAGTAACAGGTCAAAATCCGCAATCACCTAAACAAGTAGCACAAGCAGTCAGTCGACTTCTTTAATTGAATTATTAAACACTATAAATAAAGCTTCTTCTTGCTTAATTCAAGACAAGAAGAAGCTTTTATTTTTATCATTTATTTACAATTTACGAATTAATGCCATTAAAACAAATTGTAGTGGTAAGCGACTGTATAAAGCCCACTTAGGAGGTTGATAATCGCCTAGCGGTAATTGCTTGCGCGCCATATAAATATTAGCTGGAAATACTGAGATTAAAAAGGCATTGATGCCACGTTTAAATGCTTGGCTTGGACGTTTCCAAAATAGAACACCGCCAATGATTAACTCAACAACACCAGTTACAATTACTGCAGTTTTGCGCAATGGTAAATACTTTGGAACAATGCGAGTAAAAGCGTCAGAACGCACAAAGTGCATGACACCTGCTAAACTGAATAATCCTCCTAAAACTAAACGTAATCCTTTACGCATGTTGTCACCTTCTTTTTAGAGTCATCTTTCTATTATTTCACAAATTGTTACTTTTTAACAAAAAAACAAATATTTTCACAAAAATTCAGAAAACGAGTTTAAAATGTAACTTTTTGAGGAATACTATTTCTAGTCAGAATCTTTCAGTCACAAATTATTTCGGCAAGGGGGTAGGCATATGCCTAAGAAATTATTTAGTGTGGATTTGAATAAGAAAATGGATCAGCAAGCACATCCCGGACACAACCGATGGCATCCGGACATTCCGGCTGCATTTTCAGTTGAACCCGGGGAATCATTCCGTGTGGAATGTTTAGACTGGACCGATGGTCAAGTCTCAAACAATGACGACCCAAGCGATATCAAGTATGTCAACTTGAACCGTGTACATGTACTGAGTGGTCCCGTATATGTCAACGGAGTCGAGCCTGGCGACTTACTCGTCGTCGACATCTTAGATATCGGCGCATTCCCAGAACACGAATGGGGCTTTAACGGAATTTTCGACGTGACAAACGGTGGAAGTTTCCTCGTCGATCATTATCCGAATGCTCAAAAGTCGATTTGGGATTTCAACGGTATTTATGCGACAAGTCGTCATGTACCTGGTGTCGAATTTGTCGGATTGATTCACCCAGGATTGATTGGGGTCGCGCCTTCCCAAGAAATGTTGGATGAATGGAACCGACGTGAACAAGCATTGGTAGATACAGATCCGAACAGAGAGCCGGTATTAGCGAACTTGCCTGATACGGATGCTGTAGTGCTTGGCACTTTAGAAGGCAAAGATTTCGACCGTGTCGCTAAAGAAGGTGCCAGAACCGTTCCTCCTAGAGAAAACGGCGGTAACTGTGATATCAAAAACTTATCGAAAGGTTCCCGCATTTATTTCCCAGTCTTTGTCGACGGCGCAAAATTATCTGTCGGCGATCTGCATTTCTCACAAGGTGATGGCGAAATTACATTCTGCGGCGGTATCGAAATGCCTGGTTGGATTGATTTACGTGTCAACGTGATTAAAAATGGCATGGAAAAATATCAAATTAAAAAGAACCCAGCCTTCAAACCTGGGCCTGTTATGCCGAACTATACAGATTATATTGTATTCGAAGGTATTTCAGTAGATGAATTCAGCGGTAAACAAGAGTACTTAAATGCGAATACCGCTTATCGCAACGCTTGCTTAAACGCAATTGAATTCTTAAAAACACGAGGCTTTACAGGTGAACAAGCTTATATGTTACTTGGAACAGCGCCCGTCCAAGGTACAGTTGCTGGTATCGTGGATGTTCCAAACGCTTGTTGTACGATTGCAATACCTCGTGAAATCTTCAGAGATGACATCATCCCAAATTTGGAGCCTGATGAGTAATGCCCAATTACACTTATGCATGCGCACATCACGGTGAATTTACGCTAAATCAGTCTATGAATGAAAATCACGATTATGCAGTTTGCCCTGACTGCAATCAAGACGCTAAGCGCGTCTTCGTCCCATTCAACACTTCAAAAATTGATTCCAAATTGAAGAGAAGAATTGAATCTGGTCAAGAACCAAAAGTTGTTTCGCACGATAAACTCCCAAATAAACCGAAACAACAAAATACGCATAACCGTCCTTGGATGGTCTAAATCAATACTACAAAAAAATCGAATACCCATCATACAAATGATAAAAATCGCATTCAAACTTACAGCCCATTTGCATGCGAACGATAAACCTACAAATTAAAAATAATAAACCAGGTACATCCATCTACGTTGAGTTATACCCTCCTCAATGAATGATGCTTGATGTCCATTTAAACACTTGGCATATGAACGTTGCACATAATTAAAAATAATAAACCTATTGAAGATGTTAACGTGCAACACCACTGGATTAAATAATCCTATCCAATCATTGCCACAAAAGTAAAAGGTTAATCTGTCATAAATAACTCATAGTTGTTTTCTCCCCTTCGCAGCCATGAGGTTGACAGACTATAAGGTAAGATGAATAAGAAAGACACATGTCGCCATTTCGGCGCATGTGTCTTTCAAACTGTAGACAAACTATCGTTATAGCGTATTAATAGGCGACTTTATAAGCCAACACCGAAAAAATCCCCACACTACTGCAATAGTGTGGGGATTGGTGCATTAATTGTTAATCATTTTCGTTATCTGTATTATAACACTGGTTAGTAGAGAAATGCAAAGCCCTCATTCATTTCTCTTTTGAATATTATTTCTATCTATAATCTAACTCGTCCTTACGGATAAAAACATGTAAAATGTTAAAAAATAAAAAAATGCCGACAAGTCCATAAGACTTTGTCGACAGTCTGAGACACATGTCGTCATTTCGGCGCATGTGTCTTTTATTTTTATTATAATAAGTATTTATTTTAAATGTTCGGACCATAGAGTCTTGGTGTATGATCCACCGCTTCTCCTTCAAGCAATTGACTTAACTCTTCCTTCCAAGATTGCGGTGTATAGTCATTATCCATTAATTCACGCAGCAGTTGCGGATGATCCGTATGATGATATAATACATCATTCATCTTCGCAATTGTCCATGTTTCACAAGGACGCTCAACTAACTCAAACACATCGCCTTGTTGAATTCGTCCTTCCTCAAGCACTCTGAAATACCAACCTGTACGACCTGTATCTTGAATGCGTTGACCGAAATCAATCCATTTCACACGTCTGCCTGGTTTCCAACAAGGTCTGCGTGGTTGTGAAACTTGTACTAACGCTTCACCGACACGATAAATATCTCCGATACATACAGTCGTTTCATCCATGTCTATAACAGATACATTTTCACCATTTGTCCCAGCTTTAAATTCTGCATCTGGATATTCTTCAGCCCATTTATCATAATGAATGGCACTGTAGGCAAATAATGCTTTTTCTGGTCCGCCATGATGTTTCTTATCTCCTACATCATCGCCCTCTAGACCGTCTTTAGTCAGAAAGACAGGAATCGGCATGGCTTTCTTATACGCAGCAGTCATCCATTGCTGATCTAGTTTATTAACGGCGTGCGGATGCCCTACTGTTTCCACACCGCCTACAAATAACGTTTCTATTCTGCTCACCGTCTTCACCCTTTCAACAAATCCCTTTCACACTATTGTAACGTATTTTAGTTTTAAATGAATACTACTAAGATGTTTCATATCACACTTTCAAGCGGATGCATCCAATTAAAATAAGTTTGTGATTTATTTTACAATTTTGAGTTAAACTATTTGCGAAATCACTTCATTTTTACCATACTAGAGATGAAAGAGATATAGCAAAATGCGGAAAGAGGAGTGTCAATAAATGAACCAAGAACAATTTGACAAAATTAAAAATGGTAAAGGATTTATCGCAGCATTAGACCAAAGCGGTGGTAGTACTCCTAAAGCGCTTAAAGCTTACGGAATTGAAGAAAATGAATACTCAAACGATGATGAAATGTTTGACCTTGTACACGAAATGCGTACACGCATCATTACTTCACCTGCTTTCAACGGGGACAAAATCCTAGGAGCTATCCTATTCGAACAAACAATGGATCGTGAAATCGAAGGACAATACACTGGTGACTTCCTAGCAAGCAAAGGTGTTGTACCATTCTTGAAAGTCGACAAAGGATTAGCTGACCAAAACGAAGGCGTTCAATTAATGAAACCTATTCCAGATTTAGATGAATTATTGAAACGCGCAAACGAACGTCATATCTTCGGTACAAAAATGCGTTCTAACATTTTAGAAAACAACAAAGAAGGTATTGAAAAAGTTGTTAAACAACAATTCGAAGTTGCTAAAGAAATCATTGCGGCTGGTTTAGTACCAATCATCGAACCAGAAGTTAACATTCACGCAGAAGATAAAGAAGCAATCGAAGAAAACTTAGCAGCAGCAATCAAAGCTGAATTAGACAACTTAAACAAAGACCAACATGTTATGTTGAAATTAACAATTCCAACAAAAGCAAACACTTATAAAGAACTTATCGAACACCCTCAAGTGGTACGTGTTGTTGCATTATCTGGTGGTTACAGCCGTGAAGAAGCAAACAAAATCTTGAAAGAAAACGATGGCTTAATCGCAAGCTTCTCTCGTGCATTAGTAACTGACTTAAACGTTAACCAATCAGACGAAGAATTTAACAATAAATTACAAGATGCGATTGATACAATCTACGACGCATCAGTAAACAAAGCATAATCACAATTATGCGATAAAGCGAATCTCCTCCGAGGTTCGCTTTTTTATTTGCGTTAACTACCTCCACTCGTCCAAATTAATTATTTGGTTTAGTGGTTTATCTTGATTTCACTTTCTCGTATAAAACGCTCTATTTCTTTAAAACCATTCAGTTCAATCCATTTTACTCGATTAATACTATTTGCTTTAGCTTGAATCATAAAAGGAAAATGATTACTTGGGAAGTCCCAAATATATTTTACAAATTCAAACCGCAGTGACTTCGGATTACCGCCAGTATCTTCATTTCGTAATAACCTGACATAACGTTTCGTGACATTCCAAATACATTTCCAACGTGGTGCTTTCAACCAAATGACAAGCTCTGCTTTTTCTAAGCGTAAAAGTAAAGTATCCCTATAATTTCCATCTATAATCCAAGATTCATTTTCAGCAATTACTTTTTCAATTTGTCTTACAAACTCTTCTTGATTAATTGTTTCATGATCATTTTTCCAAAACAGTTTATCTAAATGAAAGACTGGAATATTCATTTTCTGACTTAACTGTTTAGCAAATGTTGATTTTCCAGAACCAGGGCTGCCAATCACCAGAATCCTTTCCGCCATATTATCCGCCTCATTCCTCTTAATAGTGAATCGTTGTCATGTGTTTAATCAAGATTATATTCATCTATGCGAATACACGCAAATCTATGTTCGAAAAACTGATTTATCTTATCACACAAAAAGGGGCCGGGACATAATTGTTCTGGAACCTAATAAAAAGGACGATTTTCACATATAAAAATGAAAATCGTTCCTTTTTTATTTTGTCCAAGAAATTTTCAGCTCGTAGAGCTGCTAATTTCCTAATAT
>NZ_PZGG01000016.1 GCF_003043455.1 Staphylococcus simulans
TAAAACAATAAGAGAATAGTAAGAAGGGAAATAGAACGCCATTTCAATATTTAAGTTCTTCTGATGCGAAAATTAGTTATGAGACATTTAAAAAGCATATTTTGAATCTTTCTAAAGGCAAATAAAGAGTTTCTAAGAATAAAAAAGAATATTTACTAGAAGAAAGAGACATTAATCGATTTAGTGTCCAAAAAGATTTTATTAACCGTAATTTAGTAGATACACGATATGCGACTAGAGAGTTAATGAATTTATTAAGATCCTATTTTAGAATGAATGACTTAGATGTCAAAGTAAAATCGATTAATGGAGGTTTCACGAGTTTCTTAAGAAAAAAATGGGAGTTCAAAAAAGAAAGAAATCAAGGTTACAAACATCATGCTGAAGACGCATTGGTCATTGCAAATGCTGACTTCATTTTCAAAGAATGGAAAAAGCTAGATGCAACTAATAAAGTCATGGAAAACCAAACAATTGTAGAGCAACAGGCTGAAAATATGCCAGAAATTGAAACTGACGATGAATATAAAGAAATATTTGTAATTCCTCACCAAATACAAAGTATTAAAGACTTTAAAGATTATAAGTACTCACACAGAGTCGATAAAAAACCGAATAGAGAATTAGTAAATGATACCTTATATTCAACGAGAAAAGATGATAAAGGCAATACACTTATCGTAAATAACATCAAAGGATTATATGACAAAGATAATGATAAATTGAAAAATTTAATCAAGAAGTCACCAGAAAAATTATTAATGTATCATCATGATTCACAAACTTATCAAAAACTGAAAACTATTATGGAACAATACAGTAATGAGAAAAATCCGCTTTATAAGTACCATGAAGAAACAGGCAATTATTTAACTAAATATAGTAAAAAAGATAATGGACCTATCATCAAAAAAGTTAAATATTACGGTAAAAAGTTAAATGCGCATCTTGATATTACAAATGACTATTCAAATAGTCAGAATAAAATAGTAAAACTATCATTAAAACCATATCGTTTTGATGTTTACTTAGATAATGGTGTATATAAATTTGTGACAGTTAAAAATTTAGATGTCATCAAAAAAGAAGGCTTCTTTAAAATTGATCCAAATGCTTATGAGAAAGCAAAAAGTGAGAAAAAAATTGATGTAAATGCAGTGTTTATCGCAAGTTTTTATAATAATGATTTGATTAAAATTGATGGAGAGTTATATAGAATTGTAGGGGTGAATAACGACACAAGAAATGTTGTAGAGCTAAATATGATTCCAATCACATATAAAGAATATTTGGAGAATATTAATGATAAACGAACACCACGAATATTGAAAACGATATCCCCAAAAACATATTCTATTGAAAAATATTCCACAGATATTTTAGGAAACCTTTATAAAGTGAAAAGCAAGAAAAAGCCTCAAATGATCATGAAAGGGTGAGTAGTTTTTGGCGTGGAGAATTGTATATCTTTCAGAAGTAGATAAACTTGCATTAAACTTAAATAATTTAAAAATCGCAAAAGGGGATTTGGAGGTTAAAATCCCCTTAAGCGATATTTTCGCTATTGTAATTGAAGACTTAACAACAACAATAACCTCAAGGCTTATGATAGAGCTTTCTAAATATAATATTTTAGTCGTTTTTTGCAATCAACAACATTTGCCAGAATGTATGGTGCATCCAATTAATGGTCATTTTAACCAATACGGACAAATGAAAGAACAACTTCAATGGTCAGAACAAAGTAAAGAAGAATTGTGGAAACATATTTTGATTCAAAAAATACAAAATCAGATTCAATGTATGAAACATGTTGAAGTACATGAAGAAAGAATTATTAAAATGAAAGAGTTGCAAACTTTAGTTACAGCTAGAGATGAAATGAATATAGAAGGACAAGCAGCTAAATATTATTTCAATACATTTTTTGAGGATTTCAGACGTGATGATGAATTTTTAATAGAAAATATGGTGTTGAATTTTGGTTATACAATTTTAAATTCAGCAATCGCTAGAACCATTGTGGCAAAAGGATTGATTCCAGCACTTGGTATTCATCATATTGGTGCACGAAATCATTTTAATCTTGCATCAGACATCATTGAAGTATTTAGACCATTAGTAGATTTATATCTATTAAAACATCCTCCAGAAGAAGAATATATGACAAAGGCATATAGATTAGAGTTAGTGAATTTAATGCATGCAAGGGTACAAATTGACGGTAAGCAGCATACAGTTATAAGAGCGATTGAAATTATGATTCAATCAATCATTGAGTATTTCAGAACGGGGAGATATGAAACGCTCAAACTACCAAACATTAAACAATATTCTTTTTATGAATCATGAGTTATAAATTTATGAGAGTAATGATAATGTTTGATCTCCCAACTGACACGAAAGAAGAAAGACGCTTATATAGTAAGTTTAGAAAAGGGCTGATTTCTGAAGGGTTTTTGATGATGCAGTACTCTATTTACATTAAAAGTTGTATAAATAAAGATTCAGCAGAAAGCAGTGTGAATTATGTGAAACGTATCTTGCCGCCTGATGGTCATGTAAGAGCATTGACAATTACGGAGAAGCAATATGAAAAAATGAAAATATTACTGGGTGAAGAAGATAAAAATATTGAGATATTAGGAGATAATCGTACCATTTTATTTTAGGAGAAAAAATATGTATGAAGCGGTTTTAGAGATTAGTATTGAGGAATTATCAAGAGTTATTTTAAATACTAGTGAGTATACCTCTATTTACAATGAAGATTCAACACATGAAGAATACATTCTAGAAACACTTAAGAATTACTTTCAACCAAGAAATTCCAATAAAGACTGTGTAACCATTACAGATTTTTTAGAATGTGAGAGGATTTCAAATAATCGGTTTAGAGGTTTTATCTTGAATCATTCTACTATAGAAAATGAGCATCAATTAGCAGCAACAAGTATGATGACTAAGAAAATCATTAGAGAATTGCATAATGATATGGAAATAGAAGGATATATCAATTCGATTAATGTATTGTTGGATGACTTAAGAGAAAATCTAAGAGGGGCTTTACCTTTGGCTGTTAAATCATTTGATTTAAAGCAGTTTATAAAACTGCTTTCGTTTAAATATGATTACACTGAAGAATATGCTAGGTTGATTAACCGTTTGGAACAAGTAGTCCCTTTAGTAGTAGATGAAATGAATTATCAAGCGAAAGAAAAGGCGTTTTTGATTTATCTGTATCCAGAAGCGGGTTTAAGTATAAAAGAACAAGTTAGATTTAGAAAAATATTAAATGATCTGCCAATTCCAATAATAGTATTAACAGAGTCCTCATATTTTTTATCAGAGAATATCAAAGGTTTGAACTACTTTATCAACAATACCCAAATGATTACTGAAGAGTTTATTGATGATAGTTACTGGAATGCGCCGATTAATATAGAAATAGAAAAGTTTAAAGAGAGATTTGAGTTTTTGTTTAAAAAATATTGCGCAGTTTTAGAGGTTAGTCCTGTAATATCCAACTATACTCTCGGTGATATAATGGTTTTCGATGATTTAGATCTTTATGTAGTTGTTGCATTTTTAAAGCACTGCAAATTAGAGTACCAACTAGATATTGATCGAACAAAAATTTCTTCAGCATTATCGGCTTATCTATTTTCTTGACTATGATTAAATTATATAATTGTGCTAGAGGTTTTAGTACTCTGTAATTTTAGGTATAAGTGATTCTAATGCGATGTAGCGTTCGATTTTTTCGACGTTTTAGTACTCTGTATTTTTAGGTATAAGTGATTCAAAAAGAATTGCTTACTGAACATCTTGAAGGTTTTAGTACTCTGTAATTTTAGGTATAAGTGATTCAAAGCGGTTCTACTTATTTGGTCACACGTAGTTTTAGTACTCTGTAATTTTAGGTATAAGTGATTCTTATCACCAAAAACTGTATAAAACAATTTGTTTTAGTACTCTGTAATTTTAGGTATAAGTGATTCCATTTGAAGATTTTAAAGATGAGATTCAAAGTTTTAGTACTCTGTAATTTTAGGTATAAGTGATTCTACGTTTTATTAAAAATCGCGATGTGAATTGTTTTAGTACTCTGTAATTTTAGGTATAAGTGATTCCAGATGGCGATGGATGGGCGAATATCGGGTGTTTCAGTACTCTGTAATTTTTTTAAGCAGCTTCGGCTGCTTTTTTCTATTTTCTGTCATTGACATACTTAAATGATAGGCATACAATAATTCTGAAAATTACGAAAACATCAGGTCTTTTGCATCACGAGAGGAGTCTTTTTATGGAACACACAGCGATGGATCATACTTCACCCACACATCCAGGGACTAAGATAGGTCCCAAATACTTTTTATTCAACTTATTAAATGGGGTTGCGATTGGTATCGTAGCAGGTTTAATCCCGAATGCGATTTTAGGAGAAATCTTAAAAGCGCTTGTCCCATTTAATCCAGTCTTTACACAATTACTACACATTACGACTGCTATTCAATTTGCAGTACCTTGTTTAATCGGTGCTTTAGTTGCGTATCGCTTTAAATTTACACCTTTAGGTATCGCGGTAGTCTCAGCGGCATCCTTTATTGGTAGTGGCGCTGTCGTCTTTAAACATAATGCATGGGTTATCACAGGTATCGGTGACTTAATCAATACCATGTTCGCAGCTGCAATAGCTTCGCTTATGATTTTGTTCATTGGTGAACGTTTCGGTAGCTTGAACTTGATTATATTACCTACCTTTGTGGCAGTAAGTACAGGTTTCATCGCATTGCATACATTGCCATATGTCAAACTCGTCACAACAGCTATCGGTAATATGGTTAACAGCTTTACAGAATTACAACCGATTCCGATGTGTATTTTGATTTCATTAGTTTATGCATCAATTGTTATTTCGCCAATTTCAACTGCCGCATTGTCCATGGCAATCGGTATTGAGGGATTAGCTGCAGGTTCAGCTTCTATCGGTATAGCGGCAGTAGAAGCAGTATTAACGATTGGAACATTGCGCGTCAATCGTTTAGGTGTACCGATGACAATCTTTTTAGGTGGCGTTAAAATGATGTTGCCGAACTTAGTACGTCATCCGATTATTTTCCTACCGATTACTACAACTGCGGCAGTAACAGGCTTTGTGGCAAGTTTAATCGGTATCGGAGGAACAAAAGAATCAGCTGGTTTCGGTATCATCGGTTTAGTCGGCCCGATCAATGCGTTCAGATTTTTAGATTACGGGGACTTCTGGCTTAAAGCGATACTGTGTGCAGTCGCATTCTTTATCGTTCCATTTATTACTGCGTTTATTGCGCACTTTGTTTATAGTAAAATATTTAAAATTTATGACGAAGATATCTTTAAATTTATCGATTAATACTTTGAGAGGCAGAAATTATGTGTATAGTTTCTGTTTCTTTTTTATTGAGATGAAGAAGATAGCTTATTTTGAAAGGATTATAAGATAATTCATTCTACCATTTTAGTAGCTTCTTACTATTATATGTTATTAAAACCAGTATTAAATTTGAGCAGATATTGACTGTGAGTACTTTAAATATTAGAATTATCAGAATATTACAAACATAACAAACAACACAGAAATTGGAGGAGAATTTATGGGAAGAACTATGACAAGACCAGGTACCAAGGTGTCGGTTGGTACATTTTTATATAACGTATTGAACGGGGTCGCATTCGCAATTATCGCAGGGCTCGTACCGCATGCGGTATTAGGGGAAATTTTAAAGGCATTATCACCGTACTCTAAATCAGCAGGGGTTCTATTACAAGTAGCAACAGCGATTCAATTTACAGTGCCAATGTTAGTCGGAGCATTAGTCGCACATCGCTTTAAATTCACACCGCTTGGCATTGCGGTTGTTGCGGCAGCCTCATTTATCGGAAGCGGGGCAGCGCAATTTAAAAATGGTGCATGGGTGATCACAGGTATTGGTGACTTAATCAATACGATGTTAGCCGCTTCAATCGCCTCACTTTTAATCTTATTAATCGGAGAGCGTTTCGGCAGCTTGAATTTAATCATCTTGCCTACCTTTGTAGCAGTCATTACAGGTTTTATTACATTACATACTTTGCCATACGTAAAATTAGTCACTACAGGCATTGGACATATCATCAATACCTTTACAGAAATGCAGCCGGTATTAATGTGTATGTTGATTGCGATTGCTTATAGTATGATTATTATTTCACCGATTTCCACAGTTGCAACATCTATGGCAATCGGTATCAGCGGTCTAGCAGCCGGTGCAGCATCAATCGGTATTACAGCCGCTGAAGCAACATTAGTCTTTGGGACAATCACTGTAAACCGTCTCGGTGTTCCTGCCACAATTTTACTAGGCGGCGTTAAGATGATGCTTCCAAATATGGTTAAATACCCAGTGATGTTAGTACCGATTACTGTTACCGCAGCAATTTCAGGCTTTGTGGCAAGTTTCATCGGTATTGGCGGAACAAAAGAGTCAGCAGGTTTCGGTATTATCGGTATGGTTGGTCCAATCAATGCTTTCAGATTTATGCATGTTGATGAAGTATGGTTGAAATTAGTCTTGATTATCGTCGCATTCTTTGTGGTTCCATTTATCGTAGCGTATATTGCGCACTTTATTTTCATCAAAATCTTTAAACTGTATGATAAAGAAATCTTCAGATTCTTAGGATAATCCTATTTCTGACAAATAAAATCAGAAATTTAATATGATTGTAATATCGCCTAAACCCTGTTGTACCATTGGATATTAAATTAAACACAATTCGAAGTGTAAAATTATAGCAAAAAAAGTCTTTTACTTAGGCAACAAATGTATTATATTAAAACAATACGCATGAAAAGGTTTTCATCTAAATTGTCAGAATACTTATACAAACTAGATGAAAGGCATGATTTCTTATTATTAAAATTTCTTATAGAATTTGAGTTGTGATTTTAATACCCAAGTTAATCGATACGGATGGGGCATAAATGTTATAATTAAATTTGTTGGCCGTTTTTAAAACGGTTACAATTATCGAAAGTTTACTAACAACTGAAGAGATAACAGTGTTAAATATATAAAGGCTGCCCGAACTGGAGTTAGATTTCAGTTTGTGCAGTCACATTCTTAAACAAAGGAAAGAACGTCTGAATAGATGTTCAGTAATACCTAACACAAAGGGGAGGCAAAACAATGGATTACCAAATTATTAGTGAACAAGCTATCTTAGTTCGCTTTGAACCGCAGATTGCACCAGAGACATTCAAGAAAGTCCAACAACTTGTGGTTTATTTGGAACGCCAAGATCATGAAGCGATTAAAGAGATTGTACCGTCTTATCGTGCAGTGATGATTCACTTCGATGATCATAAGATTCATGCGAAAGCATTAATCGAAGACTTGAAGCTTGATACGCTCGATGTAAGTGATATTGAGACGTCAGAAAGCTCCAAAGTGGTACGTATTCCAGTCATCTATGGAGGGAAATACGGACCAGATATTGAAGAGGTCGCAAAGCTTAATGATTTAACAGTTGAAGATGTGATTCAATTACATACAGAACCAACTTATTTAATTTATATGCTAGGATTTATGCCTGGTTTCCCATACCTTGGTGGATTAGATGAGCGTCTGTATACACCGAGAAGGGATGAACCAAGAGTACGTATTGATGCTGGCTCTGTCGGCATTGCGAAAAACCAAACAGGTTTATATCCGCAAGATTCACCAGGCGGTTGGCAAATCATCGGACGTACGCCTTTAGATGTGTTCGACTTGGACCGTGAACCAATGACACTTTATGAAGCGGGAGATCGTATTGAATTCTATCAAATCTCACAAGAAACGTATGATGAGATTATCGCACAGAAAAACGATCCTGATTTTGATATAGAAAGATGGGTGACTGTTCAAGATGAGCATTAGAATTATTAAACCAGGACTATTCTCAACAATTCAAGATATCGGACGTTATGGTTACCAAAAAGAAGGTTTCTCTAGTGCAGGTGCATTAGATAGATATAGTTACCGCTTAGGTACACAATTGATCGGTAATGAAGGTCCGGCTATTGAAGCAACTATTATCGGACCAACATTACAATTCTTAGAAGATAATACTGTAGTCATTACAGGTGCAGAATTTAAAGCAACATTGAATGGTGAGCCGATTTCTCACCAAACAGTTGTACAAGTATATAAAGGTGATGTACTCGCATTAAATGCCGCTATTAGAGGTGCAAGAGGTTATCTGCACTTTGGACACCCGATTGATGTGCCTGAAGTTGCGGGAAGCTATGCGACACATACACGTACAAAAATGGGCGGATTCCATGGCCGTGCTTTAAGAAAAGATGATATGATTCCAGTTCATTATAATAATGATTACCGTCGTCATGTCGGTTATACAAGCGATTTAGATTTAATCCATGAAGGGACAGATGCGATCAGAGTTGTGGAAGGGCCGCAATTTGACAGCTTCCCTGATGCTAGCCATGAAGGGTTAGTGTCAGAACCTTTTGAGATTTCTGAACAATCGGATCGCATGGGCTTTCGTTTGAAAGGTGCTTCTATCCCGCCGACTGACAGTGCAGATATTATTTCTGAACCTGTGGCACTCGGCAGTGTACAAGTACCGAATGACGGTAACCCGATTGTCTTGATGAACGATAAACAGACAGTCGGCGGTTACACTAAGATTGCGACAGTCTGCCAGTCAGATTTAAGTGTCTTAGCACAGAAACAGCCCGGTCAAAAAGTAAACTTTGAATGGGTCACTGTGGAAGAAGCCATTCAACATTTAGAAGACTATAATAAAGGTGTTGAAGCTTCATTAGAAGCGATAGAGAAAGAACCGTTGTTTGACATGAGGGAAATGAGAACAACATCAAAACGTATTAGCGAATTACTAGAGGGGGATGAATAGAAATGAAATTAGAAGAAATCAAAGATTTAATTAACTTAGTAAAAGAGAACAAGGTGAATAAGTTTAAATATAAAGATGAGGCACATGAAATTGAATTAGATTTTTCATCACCACAACAAGCACAACCAGCAACACAAATTCAAAATCAAGCAACATCTAATCCAGCACCAGAAGCAGCTCAAGAACCACAAGCTGATAACCAAGCATCTGGTGAGACAGTGAATGCGCCAATGGTCGGTACATTCTTCTTACAAGATACAAAAGAATTAACTGAACCGATTGTGAAAGTCGGAGACAAAGTTAAAAAAGGCGATGTTATCGGTTATATCGAAGCAATGAAAGTCATGAATGAAGTAACAAGCGAAGTAGATGGTGAAGTTACAGATATCTTAGTTGATCATGGCACAAATGTAGAATATGACCAAGCACTGATTGAAGTTAAGTAAAGGGGTGAGGAATTATCATGTATCGTTGTTTAATTGCGAATAGAGGAGAAATCGCTGTACGTATTATTCGTGCCTGCCGTGAAGTGGGTGTCGAAACAGTAGCCGTATATGCGAAAGGAGACGAAAAGAGTCTGCACGTCAGTTTAGCAGACCAAGCCATTTGTATTGGCGAAGCGAATCCGCTTGATAGCTATTTAAATATTAATCGTATTATTGCAGCAGCAGAAATTACAGGTGCTAACGCAATCCATCCAGGTTATGGCTTCTTATCAGAAAGTCCTAACTTTGCGCAAAAAGTAGAAGAAAATGATATCTACTTTATTGGACCGACAAAACGTACGATGGAAATGATGGGTGATAAAATCACTGCACGTCAAACAGTTGAATCTGCTGATGTGCCGATTATCCCAGGTTCTATCGGTGCGGTACATTCTGTAGATGAAATCAAAGAAATTGCTAAAGATATCGGTTATCCAGTCGTATTAAAAGC
Source organism: Staphylococcus simulans (assembly GCF_003043455.1). Classification (GTDB taxonomy): domain Bacteria; phylum Bacillota; class Bacilli; order Staphylococcales; family Staphylococcaceae; genus Staphylococcus; species Staphylococcus simulans_A. The sequence continues at coordinate 9,877 of NZ_PZGG01000016.1, forward strand.
CGCAAGCGGCGGTGGCGGTAAAGGTATCCGTATCGTTAAAGAACCGGAACATTTAGATAAAGCGTTTAAAGAAGCGCAAAGCGAAGGTAAAAAATATTTCGATGATGATCGTATTTACGTTGAAGCATTTATTCCAGTTGCGAAACACGTAGAAGTACAAGTTATCGGTGACGGTAAAGACAATTATGTACACTTAGGTGAACGTGACTGTTCAGTACAACGTAAAAACCAAAAGTTAATTGAGGAGTCACCATGTGCAGCACTATCAGAAGAAAAGCGTCAAAAGATTTGTGAAGATGCGGTTAAAGTTGCGCAAGCTTCTAATTACCGTAGTGCGGGAACGATTGAGTTCTTAGTTACAGATGATGCTTATTACTTCATCGAAATGAACGCACGTATCCAAGTTGAACATACTGTCACAGAAATGCGTGCTGACAGAGACTTATTACAGTCACAGCTTTACTTAATGAAACATGGAGAACTGCCGTTTACTCAAGAAGATATTCACTTCACAGGTCACGTGATTGAAGCGCGTATCAACGCAGAAAATCCAGAGCGTAAATTCCAACCTTCACCAGGTAAAGTCAAAGCATTACATTTACCACAAGGTTTCAATGTACGTGTTGATTCATTATTGTATCCAGGTTATGTTGTGTCACCTTACTATGATTCACTTGTCGCAAAAGTAATTGTCAAAGGTGCAGATCGTGCGCATGCGATTGAGAAATTAAAAGCAACGCTTGATGAAATGGTCATTGACGGTTTCTCAACAACAGCTGATTTCTTGTATGCAGTATTATCATATCCAGCATACGCTGACGGTGACGCCAAAGATGTTGATATTAAATTCTTAGACCGTCATCAAATTACTAAGGGGGCTGCTTTAACATGAAAATAGATTTGAATTGTGATTTAGGCGAAGCATTCGGTAATTATTCATTCGGTGGAGATCATCAAATTATTCCATTGATTACCTCCGCAAACATTGCCTGCGGATTCCATGCAGGGGATGAAAATGTGATGTATGAAACTGTGAAACTTGCGAAAGAAAACGGTGTGGGCATCGGTGCACATCCAGGCTTCCATGATATTCAAGGTTTCGGACGCCGTAATATGGATTTATCACCTGATGAGATTTATACATTGGTCGCATACCAAATTGGTGCTTTATCAGCGTTTTGCCGTATTCACGATGTCAAAATCAATCATGTTAAACCTCATGGTGCCTTATATAACATGGGTGCGCGTGACAAAGATATTGCACACGCTATCGCACAAGCAGTATATGACGTGGACCCATCACTAATTTTAGTGGGCTTATCTAATACATTATTAGTATCAGAAGCCGAAGCAATCGGTTTGATATCCGCAAATGAAGTATTCGCAGATAGACGTTATGAAGAAAACGGCCAACTTGTCAGCCGTAAAGAATCTGACGCTGTTTTAACGGATACGGATGAAGCAATCGAACAGGTTGTGAAGATGGTTAAAGAAAACAAAGTCATTGCGAAAACAGGAAAAGAAATTGAGCTTAAAGCAGATACAATTTGTGTGCATGGCGATGGCGCGCATGCATTGGAATTCGTGTCGAAAATTCGAGAAAGACTAACGAAAGAAGGTATTTCGATTACGAAATTAGGGGGTTAATCTATGGGAGAACACAAACAAAATAAACCGGAGTTCCAGTTCACTAAGGAACATAAGAGACTGTTATTAGGGTCAGTATTCTTAATGGCGACATCAGCCATCGGACCGGCATTCTTAACACAAACAGCAGTTTTTACACAACAATTCGCCGCAAGTTTCGCGTTTGCGATTTTATTATCTATCATTATTGATATCGGAGCGCAAATCAATATTTGGCGTGTCTTAGTTGTGACAGGCTTACGTGGACAAGAAATTGCGAATAAAATGGTTAAAGGGTTAGGGACCTTCATTTCCATTTTAGTTGCGATCGGTGGTCTGGCCTTCAATATCGGTAACGTCGCAGGGGCCGGTTTAGGTTTAAACGCCATTTTCGGTATTGATGTTAAATGGGGTGCCGCAATTACTGCCATTTTAGCGATTGGCGTATTCGTAAGTAAGAGCGGTCAAAAAGTGATGGACTTCGTAACGATGATCTTAGGGGTAATGATGATTGGTATTACAGCGTATGTAATGGTGGCATCAAATCCACCTTACTTAGAAGCTGCAGAAAAAATGGTTATGCCTGAACATCCAGGTGCATTAGTATTACCGATTATCACATTGATTGGTGGTACTGTAGGCGGTTATATCACATTCGCAGGTGCACACAGAATCTTGGATTCAGGTATCAAAGGGAAAGACTATCTTCCGTTTGTTAACCATTCAGCGATTGCTGGTATCTTAACAACAGGTGTCATGCGTGGTTTATTATTCCTAGCTGTATTAGGTGTGGTTGTAACAGGTGTGACGTTAAACCCTGAAAACCCACCAGCATCAGTATTCGAACACGCACTAGGACCAATTGGTAAGAATATCTTCGGTATCGTGTTATTCGCAGCTGCATTATCATCAGTTATCGGCTCAGCGTACACAAGTGCTACATTCTTGAAAACGCTAAGCAAATCATTGATGAAACGCAGTAATATCATTGTGATTGTGTTCATCGTTGTTTCAACGATTACATTCTTATTAATCGGTAAACCGGTTAAATTATTAATCATCGCAGGTGCGTTGAACGGTTTAATCTTACCGATTACATTAGGTGTTATTTTAATCGCAAGTAAGAAAAAATCGATTGTCGGAGACTACAAGCATCCAACTTGGATGTTAATGTTCGGTGTACTTGCTGTACTTGTGACAATCGTAACAGGATTCTTATCATTCCAAGGTTTAGCGGATTTATGGAATTCATAATTATATAATTTAAATTAAAGACACACGGGCGGTTTGCTCGTGTGCTTTTTTGAGTAATAAGGTATGTGAGGTTTCTTGCATGCCGATGTATACATAATAAAGATAATTTTAGTATAAAGGATATATATTTATATAAATGAAAGCGCTATACTATAACTAATGAGATAAAAAGCAATACTTGATATATCAACTTACTCGTATTTAATCATTTGGAAAGGATGATTTACATGACAACAGAAGCGGTAATCGGCATCGATTTAGGAACGAGCGCAATTAAACTGATTGCGGTCGATCGCTTAGGCAATGTACTCGGCACACAAAGTGAACCGCTCAAGCTTTATCACGACTATCCAGGTTATTCAGAGCAAGCACCAGAAGAATGGGTGACAGCTGCAGTGAATGGGCTTCGTCATTTATTAGCACAAGCCACATTATCAGATGTTTCGATTGAAGGGATTTCATTTTCAGGTCAAATGCATGGACTTGTGATTGTCGATCAAGCAGGTCAACCATTAAGACGTGCGATTTTATGGAATGACACACGTACGACCCCTCAATGTGAACAAATCAAAGCGAAGTATGGTGATCAAGTCCTAGGCAACCCTGTGGTCGAAGGGTTTACACTGACGAAACTCTTATGGGTCCAACAACATGAACCAGACTTGTTTAAACAAATTGATACTTTCATGTTGCCGAAAGACTATTTACGCTATGCGTTAACAGGTGTGTTGCACACAGAATATTCAGATGCAGCGGCGACGATGTTACTGAACCCACAAACTAAGACATGGGATAAAGCCGTAGGTGCTTCGTTTGATATTCCAGACCATATTTATCCCGACTTAGTTGAATCACACGCACAAGTCGGTGTATTAAAGGCTGATCTACAACAACAGTTATCTCTTAATAAGTCCGTGCCTGTCTTTGCGGGTGGGGCAGATAATGCATGTGCAGCGTTAGGTTCAGGTGTTATTCATCCTAACGATGCGATTTGTAGTATTGGTACATCAGGTGTGTTATTAATTTGCGAACCTGTAGGCGAGTCAGAAGGTTATGGTCATAAAATCCACTTGATGAATCATGCAGTACCGGATGTTAACTACTTAATGGGAGTCACTTTAAGTGCAGGCTATAGTTTGAGCTGGTTTAAACGTGAATTTTATCCTGAAGATGATTTCACTACTTTAATGAAAGAAGCTGAAGCGTCTCAAATTGGTGCACGTGGCTTAATCTTCACACCTTATCTAGTGGGTGAACGTACACCACATGGAGATGCATCAATTCGCGGCAGCTTTATCGGCATTACAGGTAACCATACACGTGGTGATTTTGGACGTGCAGTCGTAGAAGGTATTACGTATTCCTTGTATGATTCATTAGTCTACTTACGCAGTATCGGACGTAATGTGACTAAAATTGTCTCAACAGGCGGCGGTGCTAAAAGTGATTTCTGGCTCCAACTTCAAGCAGATGTCTTCAACGCTGAAATTTATAAGTTGAAACATGAAGAAGGGCCAAGCATGGGTGCCGCAATGTTAGCTGCATACAGCTTAGGTTGGTATGATTCATTGAAAGATTGTGCAGAAGCGTTTATTCATTATTCAAAAGTGTTCCAACCAAATTTAAAACGTCATCAGACATATGAAGCATACTTCAAAATTTATCAACAAGCGTATCAGGCAACACGTCATATCACGAGTGACTTATTAGAACTTCAAAAATAAATAAAAGTCCCTTGAGTACTTTAATAAAGCGACTCAAGGGATTTATTTACATAGAAAGTATTAAAAATTATTTACCATTTTTCTCTAAATAGTAACCAATCCAAGCACCTAGTGGAAGACCGATAATCGGTGTTGTAATTGCGCTTAGTGCGATTGCGGAAACAATCATAATAATACCGTTTTTAGAACCGAAACGCATATGTTTGATTGTTTCTACAACGTCTTGAACATATTCTTTAAAAGACATAGGATGACCTCCTTTTAGAATAGTTGTTTAGTTTATTTCAATTTAAATATAACATTTTTGAATGAAAAAGCGTAAGAATGTGATAAATCGAAGTGATAAGAAGGGAGGAGAAAAGTGATGCAGTTTGAATATTTAACAGAAACAACAGAACGGTTAGAAATCAGACCAATGAAAGTAGGAGATTATGAACAGTGGTTAAAAGGTTATGCAGGTCGGTCTATGCCTCGAAGTCCTTTTGACGAAGGGTGTTTAGAGTTATCTCATTACTCTAAAGCTTGGTTTCAACGTTTGATTACCCAACAACAAGCACTTATTCAATCAGATGACACTTATGTCTTTGGTGTGTTTCGCAAAGCAGATGGTGTACATCTCGGAAACTTTAATTTAGTAACGTTAGCACGACAACATTTCCAATGGGCAGAATGCGGTTATGCGATTCATAATCAATTTTGGCGTCAAGGTTATGCGTATGAAGCTTTTACCGCTATATTTAAAATTGCCAAGCGTTTGAAATATCATCGACTAGAAGCTCATGTACATCCAGCTAATGAAGCCTCTATCGGTTTATTAGAGAAGTCTGGCTTTATATATGAATGTACCAGAACACAATTTGTCTTTGAGAACGGAGAATGGACAGATCGTCTTGTGTACTACATCAATTTGAATGACACACCACCGCTTCACTCATCCTCCTTCTAACTTTACAAAAATTTAAAGAACAATCATGAAATTTTTCGCTATACTAAAAACAAGCAAACAAAATAGAGAGAACACGATAAAGGAGGCATGCATCATCATGAAAGGCAGATTACTCGTCTCATCAGATATTCATGGACATAAAGAAGCACTCGCAACCTTACTTGCTTATGTAGATTATAATCCTAAACGTGATCAGCTGGTTTTGTTAGGGGATTATGTCAATCATGGACCTGATTCTGATGGGACCCTTAAAATGGTACAACAGTTACATCGTGAAGGGGCGATTGTATTATTAGGCAATCATGATGTACGCTGGATGAAGTCAAAAGAAAAAGAGAAACGCAAATGGAAAGCTGTCTTAAAACAATTTGACAGTATGGCACACATTGGGGATTACTTATTTGTTCATGCAGGGGTTAATCCTAAAAAGTGTTTATCTAAACAAAAATTAAAAGAAGTATCTGGATTTGAACCACCCGCAAAATTATCACGTAAAATTAAAGGGAAATGTGTCGTACATGGTCATGTGCCGACGAAACGACTCGGTGTTAAACAACATCGTATTCACGTCGCAGACCATACGATTGATATCGATACAGGCGCAGGACACGGTAAACGTTTATCATTAGTAGATTTAACACATCAACACGTCTGTGCGGTAGAAGTCGGTCGACTCAAGAAAATTTATGAATATAGTTATGCATAAAAAATAAACCTAAAGGTTGTCGGCCTTTAGGTTTATTTATATTGCTGTATTTATGATGAATGATGTTGTTGATGTTTTTTCATTTCTTTAGGCATTGAATGGCCGCAACCTTTGTTGATGTCGCAAGCTGCGCATTTGCCTTGTTTTGATTTTTTGAAGAAGCGGACGATTGTAAAAGCCGCATATCCGAATATCAATAAGAAGATGACAAGATTAATGAGTAGTGTCATAAATAATTCCTCCTAGAAAAAGAGTTGGCTAGTTTGGTAGAACACAAATGCTAGGACATAGGCAATCGCAATCGGATAAAGTGTTGCGATTATCGTCCATTTCCAAGACACTGTTTCTTTTCTGATGGCTGCGACAGTGGACAAACATGGAATGTACAATAAGATAAACAACATAAACGCATACGCTGATGCCGGTGTGAAATGACTCGCAATCATATTCGTTAAACCTTGGCTGTCTACGGCATAAATAATCGCCATTGCGCTGACTACTACTTCTTTTGCTAAGAAGCCAGGAATTAATGTTGCGCCAGTCTGCCATGAACTGAATCCTAATGGAATTAATAATGGCGCAATCGCTGCACCGATTAAGTGTAAGAAACTATGTTCAACGTCGACACCAAAACCAGTAGGACCTGCATAGTTTAATAACCAAATGACTACTGATCCACCGAAGATAAACGTCCCTGCTTTTTTCACAAAGCCTTTTGCTTTTTCCCATGTACTACGCCATAGCGTTTTCGCTGATGGTAAACGATACGGTGGTAATTCAATCACAAAGACTGAGTTTTCTTTTTTCAAAATTGTTTTTGTCATCACAAAGCTGACGATTAACGCTACGACAATACCAATCACGTATAAACTTAACACGATTAAGGCTTGGTGTGTTTGGAAGAATACACCTACAAATAAAGCGTACACAGGTAAACGTGCTGAACATGACATAAATGGTGTGATTAAAATCGTCGTTAAACGCTCTTTCTCTTGTTCAATTGAGCGTGTTGCCATGACACCAGGTACGTTACAACCAAAACCAATAATCATTGGAATGAATGACTTACCGTTTAAGCCTAAACCTTCCATGACTTTATCCATAATTAAGGCAATACGTGCCATATAACCTGAGTCTTCTAATACAGAGATAAAGAAGAACAGAATTAAGATTTGCGGCACGAAGACTAAGACAGCACCGACACCTGCGATAATACCGTCTGTAATCAAGTCTTGCATAAATGGAAAGAGTCCAATCGCATCCATACCTTGGTTGACCCAATCTGTGAAGGTACCGCCGATAAATTCATCTAATTTATCTGATAGCGGGGTACCGATCCATGAGAAAGTAGCTTGGAAAATCAGCCACATGATGCCTAAGAAGATGGGGATACCTAAAATCTTATTCGTTAATATTTTATCGATACGGTCAGTCAAATATTGTTTTTTCTTATCTGGATGCGTAATGACATCTTCAATGAGTGTATCGATAAACTCAGTACGTGAACGACGCATACTATCAACGATTGAAACATCTAATTGTTCAGCAAGATGATTACGGATTTGACGTAAATCTTCATGATGATGCGCACTGATATAGTGTTCAATGGCTGGATTGCCAAGTAAATATTGAACTGCGATAAAGCGATGGCGCTTCTCAGGCAGTTCTAAATGATGTTTTAAATAATGTTGTATTTCAGATAAGGCATGTTCGACTTTATGTTCATAGGGAATTTTCAACGGCTGTGATGTAGATAAAGTCTCTTCTTTTAATAGTTCTAATATACTGTCAATGCCTTGACCGCTTCTCGCCACAATCGGCAAGATCGGCAATTTCAAACGACGCATCAATAAATTACGATTAATTTGGATGCCACGTTTTTCAGCGACATCTCCCATATTTAAACAAAGTAATAAAGGTGCCCCGAATTCCATCAATTGTGTCGTTAATAATAAATTACGTTTTAATTGAACTGCATCGACAATATTGATGATTTTGGAAAACTCATCGTGTAATAAATAATCAGTGACGACCGTTTCATCTTTTGAAATCGGCAATAAATCATAAATACCAGGCAAATCGACAAGGTCACCTTGTTTATCTGATAATATACCGACTTTCTTTTCCACTGTTACACCGCTCCAGTTGCCGACATACTCATAAGAACCTGTCAGGGCGTTGAACAGTGTGGTTTTGCCGACATTCGGATTGCCGACAATACAATACGTATTAGACATGCGCTTGCTCCAATGTAATTCTGCATGCATCACAATGTCTGATGCCGATACATTGTCCGTCCATTTCTAATGTGCATGGACCTTTCATAAAGAATTTCTGACGTACTTTAATTTTGCTTCCGACTGTAAAACCAAGTGCGCTTAAGCGATGTGCAAGCATTGTATTATCGAAGTTCATGTTTATGATTTTATAAGTTAAACCTTTTTTAGCGTTTGTTGCGTCTACCATATGGGACACCTCTCTCATTTCTTACTAATTGATAACTATTATCATTGATATTTTACACTAAAATGACGGTGCCTACAATATAAAGTTTAAAAGTTATTTCGAACATTATTTGAACAGTGTTACATTTTTTGTTTTTATGCATCAAAAGTGATTAAGAAGAATAAACCTTTCTAAAATTTTGAAAATGGCTTGTCAAGCCTATTGCCTTTTAAGTTTGTTGTATATTATAATCAATCTTGTTAAGAAACAATTTGCTATCATAATAATGGTAGAAATTATTTTTGTTTAAATCACAACTTTTGTGTGATTATTCATCCTTCATCTTAGAATATCTCCATCTCACAACGATGATTAAGCAATACTTGCTGAAGTAGGCTAATTGCTTAAGCTTCATTACAACGCATGTATAAGTGCGCATCTTTAAGAAGATGTATTTTTTCTTCATCCCTTTAACCTAAATTTAAACTCACGCTTGATGATGCACGCTTTCGCTTCTCTTAATGAATTTTGTGTGCTTTCAATGCCAAATGCATTTAATGTTAAGTGAATTTGAAGCTATTTTTGAGCTTTTTTGGGTTTATTGTATATTTTATTGTTCCTGTCGTTAATTGCGATTTAAGAATGTTAATTACATGTAAAACTTATGCAACAATTCAATTAATGTGAATTAATTTATTTTGTTTTCCTTTATAATGGTTATCAAACGGTCGGAATTTGTTGTGTAAGTTAAAATTACTTTAACCTTTCTGGCATGTATCATTCAATTTCCGCATTACGGAGGTAACGAAGCAATATGGAAGAAAATAATAGTTTTGATTTTTCATACGTATGGAGAATAATCAAGCGTTACTTAAAGTGGTTGATTATTTTTCCCATTGCAGGTCTGATTTTAAGCGTGCTGTTAACAGCACTTGTAGCGCAACCGAAATATGAAGCAACTTCACAAGTATTGATTGAAAAGAGCGATAAAGGCGATTTGACGATGGCTGAAAAATATCAAGCTGATTCTCAAATTGTGGCTACATATACAGATATTGCGAAGAGTCCACGCGTATTAGGTAAAGTGGCAGAAGAGATAGGAAAAGATGAGGATGCGAAATCTATTACTGAGAAGGTGGAAGTCAATAACCAGCCGAATTCTCAAGTATTGAACTTTACCGCAACTGCGAATAGCGAGAAAGATGCTGTGAAAATCGCAGATACTGCTGCTGAAGTACTTAAAGAAGAAGTCGATGCATTATCACCAGATGGCGGTATTGAAATTCTTTCTAAATCAAAAGATGATGTGAAAGAAATTTCATCAAGTATCGGTAAAAACGCATTTATTGGGTTGGTCGCAGGCTTTATTATCGCAGTAATTTTAATCTTAATCCGAGAGTTCTTAAATCAATCAAAAAGTTCTTCAAAACCAAATACACATCAGACACAACATACACAACAACGTAGACGTACAAAACGAGAAGATTTAACACAAGATGACTTTGAGCGCTGAAATAAGCGCAAGTCTTGCAACGAGAATCTGAGAGGAACAGCGGGTTGGGACAGATAAGCTTCCCAACCTTTTCCATTTCATTCAGAAATAACATAAACATTACACCGAGAGTAAACAGAGATTAATTAATTGAGGTGAAATAAAGTGTCAAAAATTTCCGCAAGACAGCAGCGACTGATATTACTATTGTTTATTGATTCAATCATAGTTGCTTTTTCTGTCTTTTTGAGTTATTTAATTCTTGAACCGTATTTCCGCGGTTATTCTTTATCATTGTTAATTTTATCGTCACTGGTATTGCTGTTTTCTCATCATATCTTTGCCAGTGTCTTCAACTTATATCATCGTGCTTGGGAATATGCGAGTGTCAACGAAATGATTGTCATAGTTAAAGCCGTCACATGTTCGATGGCTATGACAGTTTTAATCGTACCTTTCTTTACGCATGAAGGACCATTCTTAAGATTATACTTCATCACATGGATGATGCATGTGTTGTTAATCGGGGGCTCTCGCTTATCATGGCGTTTGTTTAGAAGAACGCTGGTACGTAAAGGCATTAAACGTAAGAATACATTAGTCATCGGTGCTGGAGAAGGCGGTTCAATGTTGATTAACCAAATGTTGAAACGTCCAACTATGGGCATGGAACCTGTTGTTGTTGTAGATGACGATCCGAAGAAACAAAAGCTAACGATTACAGAAGGCGTTAAAGTTCAGGGTACCATTGAAGATATCCCGGATTTAGTGAATAAGTACCGTATTAGAAATATCATTATTGCGATACCGACGTTAACACAACAACGCTTAAGAGAAATTAATAGTATTTGTGAAAATACACGCGCGACTGTATTGAAAATGCCGAACATTGAAGAAGTTATGTCAGGTAAGTTAGAAGTCAGTCAATTGAAGAAAGTAGAAGTTGAAGACTTATTAGGACGTGATCCTGTTGAGTTGGATATGGAAATGATTTCAAAAGAATTGACGCATCAAACAATTATGGTCACAGGTGCTGGCGGTTCAATCGGTTCTGAAATTTGTCGACAAGTATGTCGTTTCGCACCTGCACGTATTATCTTATTAGGCCATGGTGAAAACAGCATTTACTTGATTCATCAAGAGCTTCAAAAACAATATGGCGATCAAATTGATATTGTACCTGTTATTGCGGATATTCAAGACCGTTCACGTCTATTTAAAATCGTCAATCATTACCAACCATATGTTATCTATCATGCAGCTGCACATAAACATGTGCCGATGATGGAATACAACCCAAGTGAAGCAATTAAGAATAATGTAATTGGAACGAAAAATGTGGCTGAGGCTGCGCGTGAAGCAAGAGTATCTAAATTCGTTATGATTTCTACGGATAAAGCAGTGAATCCGCCGAACGTAATGGGTGCGTCTAAACGTGCCGCAGAAATGATTGTTCAAAGTATGAATGAAGAAAATAGTCATACAAACTTTGTGGCAGTGCGATTCGGTAACGTATTAGGTTCACGTGGCTCTGTTATTCCATTATTCAAGAAACAAATTGAAGCGGGCGGCCCGATTACCGTGACACACCCTGAAATCACACGTTACTTTATGACGATTCCTGAAGCAGCACGTCTTGTATTACAAGCAGGCGCGATTGCGGATGGCGGAGAGGTCTTTGTGTTAGATATGGGAGAACCGGTTAAAATTGTAGACCTTGCGAAAAACTTAATTCGCTTAAGCGGTTATAGAGATGGAGATATTGACATTAAATTCACAGGGCTTAGACCTGGTGAGAAACTTTACGAAGAGTTGCTTGATGAAGATGAAATCCACCCAGAACAAGTTTATGAAAAAATCTACCGCGGTAAAGTAGAAGAAATGAAAAATGAAGATGTCCTACGTATTTTAGATGAGATTATTCATAGTAAGGACTATAAACAAAAATTAATTGATCTTGCGAATCATCGCTATGACATTAACAATAAACCAGCGAAAGATGATGAAGGGAACTCTGATATCCCGCCCTTTCGTCTAATTAAATAACACCTCAACAAAGCATCTGATGAACATCAGGTGCTTTTGTTAAAAGTTGACTATTACCAGATAAAACCCTAATATTATCAGTGATGTAAACGTTACAATTTGTGATAAAAACACAAATTGAATATAAAGAGATGAACGTTTTGAATGTGGCTGTTTAATAGAAAGATAAAGTATGATCTTAATGACTTCAGACCACCTGATAAAAAAGGAGATATTGTATGACTAAGATTAAAAAAGCAGTAATTCCCGCAGCGGGTTTAGGCACACGTTTCTTACCTGCGACTAAGGCAATGCCGAAAGAAATGTTGCCGATTTTAGATAAGCCGACGATTCAATATATTGTTGAAGAAGCCTATCGTGCAGGAATTGAAGACATTATTATTGTGACAGGTAAGCATAAACGTGCGATTGAAGATCACTTTGATAATCAAGTTGAACTTGAAAACAACTTAAAAGAAAAAGGTAAAACAGATTTGTTAGAGAAAGTTCAACGCTCTACACACTTAGCCAATGTATTCTATGTCCGTCAGCGTGAACAAAAAGGTTTAGGCCATGCGATTTGGACAGCAAGACAATTCATCGGTAATGAACCGTTCGCAGTCCTATTAGGTGATGATATTGTAGAATCTGACACACCAGCGATTAAACAATTAATGGATGTCTATGATGAAACAGGCAAATCTGTCATCGGTGTACAAACGGTACCAGAAAAAGAAACACACCGTTATGGTATTGTGAAACCTGAGAAACAAAATGGTCGTTTGTATGAAGTAGAAAAATTTGTCGAAAAGCCGGCACCAGGGACAGCACCATCGAACCTTGCGATTATGGGGCGTTATGTCTTAACACCTGAAATATTTGATTATTTATCTACGCAAGATAAAGGCAGCGGCGGTGAAATCCAATTAACAGATGCGATTGAACGTTTGAACCATGACGATGAAGTCTTTGCGTATGATTTCGAAGGACACCGTTTTGATGTTGGTGAGAAAATCGGCTTTGTTAAAACTACGATTGCTTACGCATTGAAAGACGATGAAATGAAAGATGAAATCAAATCATATATCCAATCATTAGATTTATAAGACTTAATTTAGAACAGAGGATGTTTATTCGCATCTTCTGTTTTTTTATGTACAAAATAGGAAGTATCCGTTATAGATTAACAACTTAGGGTATATTAATAATGAATAGGTTGATACTAAACTTTATCAAGAAAGAAGTGAAGTTGTATGTATAATAATATTTTAGTACCGTATGATTTCGGTAATGCGTTCAACAATGTACCAGACCAATTAGAAGCTTTAACAAGAGGTAACGACCAAGCTAAAATCACAGTGTATCATGTAATTTCTGAAACTGAATTAGCGAACTATGTGCGTTATCAAAACAAACACTTTGAAGAAGTGACAAAAGAAAAAGAAGTCGACATGAAACCGTTTATACAAATCCTTGAAGATAAAGGTTTAAACTATGAAATCGTCTTTACAACAGGCAGTCCGACAATTGAAATTTTAGATGAGTTAGAGAAAAATCATTATGATGTAGTCGTAATGAGTAACAAACGTTCTCGTATTGAAATTAAACACGTATTAGGCCATGTGACACATAAAGTCGCAAAACGTTCTAATACGCCTGTATTAATCGTTAAATAAGACTATATAATGACTTTTGTATTAATATGTCAGCTGAGAGAAACCGCTTCGGCGGTTTCTTTTACATTTCTACTATAAAAAGGGGTAGAGGTAAGATAAAGAGGAGGTATTTCCATGGAAATCTTAAAGTATCAAGATTGGAAAGAAGAACATCAAACATTACATTTAATTGCGCAAATATTAGGTAAATATAAATTGGCATGTGCTTACCAAGCACCCCAATGGGAACATATTGTTTTAAACATTACTCCTGAAGGTTTCACAACAGGGCTCTTATATTATGGTGAAAAGTACTTCTCAATCAGTGTAAATGTATTAGACGATCAAATTGAAGTACGTGTAAATGAAGATATGACAACTTTCCCACTTCAAGACGGTAAAACAATTCAAGACTACTACAAACAAATTACAGGAACAGTCAAAGAATTTGATATTGAAGTCGAAATTAATCCAGAACCTCAAGAAATGGCAGATAAAACACCATTTGATGAAGATACTAAGCATCATCATTACGACCATGATAAAGCAGTGAAAGCTGTAAAACTCTTACAGTATGCCAATCGTGCTTTAGAACGCTTTGTGCATCCTTTACGTGCACGTGTAGAAGGACCAGGCTTATTCTGGGGAACATTCGATGTGTCGACATTAGTGGTGTATAACGAAATGTATGAAACGTTTAAACCACGTCAAGTGATTGAATATGGTTGTTTCGATGAACGCTTTGTAGAATTTGGTTTCTGGTTCGGTGATGATAACTTTGAAGGACCTACTTTCTTTGTCTTACCTTATCCATTCGTAGATGCTGACTTTACGTACGAAGGTTCATTACCTGAAGGTGCTTATTTCAGTCAACAATTAACAGAGTTTGTTTATGAATTGAAACGCGGTGACTTAGACGAATTAGATACGATTGATGAAACATTGAAACGTGGCTTTGAAATCTTTACTAAACATCAAGATTGGGAAGGTACATCACATTATACGATTCCATTGAAAATGCCTAAGAATAACGTGTCAGATCATGAGTGATAGCGCATCAATGACAATTCCGTTATAATAAACGCACATGTAAATTTTCAACTAAGAAGGAGCGAAGACATCCATGATTGAAATGGACGGCATTGTAGCCAAAATGAAAAATCAAAAGATTAACTACGATAGAGTCTTAAAGAAAATGATCCAACAATGGGAACGCTCAGAAGAACGTCCTAAAATCTTACTGCATAGTTGTTGTGCACCGTGTAGTACGTATGTGTTAGAGTTTTTAACACAGTATGCGGATGTGGCGATTTATTTTGCGAATCCGAATATTCATCCGAAGAAAGAATATGAACGTCGTGCGTATGTACAAGAGGCTTTTATTAAAGACTTCAACGAACGTAACGGTACGAATGTCCGCTATATCGAAGCCCCATATAAGCCACATGAATTTATGAAGATGGCAAAAGAACGTGGCGTGACAGATGAACCAGAAGGCGGATTACGTTGTACTGCATGTTTTGAAATGCGTTTAGATATGGTGGCAGAAGCGGCTGTCAAATATGGTTATGATTATTTCGGCAGTGCATTAACATTATCAACGAAGAAAAATGCGCAGTTGATTAATGAAATAGGCTCTGAAGTTCAAAAATTATATGATGTGAATTATTTACCAAGCGATTTCAAAAAGAATAAAGGTTATGAACGTTCTTTAGAAATGTGTCGAGACTATAATATTTATCGTCAATGTTATTGCGGTTGTGTCTTTGCGGCACAAGCACAAGGCATTGATTTTAAAGAAGTGAATAAAGCAGCCCAAGCTTTCTTTGATGAACTTGAGCATAATGAAACAACACAATCTTAAACAATTCAGCTCCCGATAAGGCAGACACTGATTCAGTGAATCCTTTATCGGGAGCTTTTCATTTATTTTAGTTTGTGATTAATCTCATTGACTAAGCGCTTATTTTTAATGTAGTTGATGATCCAAATGATACTGTAAATGAAGAGGAAGATAAGTGTAAATACTAAGATATTTATCACATCGAGCGGGAACCATCCAGCTAACATCGCGAGCGGTAAGAATCCAACATAACATAATACTAAGTGGACGAGTGTTGTTTTAAGCAAGCTCCAGTCCGTTTTATAATAAATCATTTCAGCGAGTGTGAAGAGTACGCCGATAAGTCCCCATAAGATGACACATACGAACATAGTCATCACTTCAGAGAGATGTGCATGATAGTACATTCCCATTGTTGAAACAGGAGACAGGGGCTCATATTGACCTTGTGCAAAGATAAATGAGAAGATTAATGACATTGTGATACCAATCGTAATGCCGACCATAAAACCGATACATAATTGCTTAATAATGTGTTTCATTGGAATAACCTCGCTTTCAATTGTTTTAAATAACGTCGTGAGGAATAAGTTGCTTCACCATGTTTCATTTCGATATGAATCATACCGTTTTTACTTAAGCTTAAGTGTTTAATGTTGTGCATGTTGATGATTTCTGATTGTGAGATTCTGATGAAATCATTCGGTAAGGATTGTTCTAGCTGATAAAAGCGCTGTTGAATGTGCAGGCGATGAGATGTTGTATAGGCAAAGAGCTTACGCTGTTCTGAACGGATGTAGAGGATGTCTTCTATGGGGAAGCGATATGTTTTATCATCTTCTTTGCCTGTTAAAGTTTGAATGGTTGATGTTTGTTGTGCTGCTTGGATAATTGCATCAACGGTTTTAGAATGTTCATGTGCATAGATATCGACATATTCTTCAGGGTAAGTCGGATCAAAATAGGAATTGATTTTCATGAGCACTCGCTCCTCTCTTTAATTCTATTAAAGCAGAGCATGACGATTATGAGAATAGTTTTGACACATGTGGTATCAAGGGGATGACAAGTGGTTAAAAAAGCATAAAAAAGAGAAGGTCTGGGGAAACCTTCTCTCCATTACAGTGATTTTAGAAATGAAGGGGAATCATTTCTAATACTTGTAATAACAATATCAATTTTTAAGGAGTTTACTCATTGTTCAATACACTCAGGGGAAAGTGTATTGAGACTAACCATTTAGTATATTTCTTTCAGAGTTCATCAATATGATTGGTTATCATTCTTATTACTTACTTTGCCTACAATTTTTAAGGAGTGGATTGAGCATGTATGACATTCAGACGTTGAATCCTCTGTCATCCAATCTATCTGTTTCATGAATGCTCAACTTTTGAATATACCTACGACTCATTTTTAGAGATAAGCTCGTCATTCGATTCATATTATCGGGGCACATCATTTCATACAGCCGCTTACGAAAGTTGGGAGTATACTAAGCAAATGGTTGGGGAGCCATTTACTTTAAAATGCAGCTGTTTTGAAATTTTGTTAGTAACTTGATGTATCAGGGGAAACACATCAAAGTTTAATATGATTCGAACGTGTCAGCATCGAAATTAGGATGGGGTAATCCTGTCTTCGTTTTAGCTTATATGAGCAACTCACCTCCTGAAATATACTAAAATTGATACATGTTTCTTTAGGATGCGGGGAACATCTTTAAAGAAATATGCAGCAACATGACAGAAATCCTACCACGGTCTCTCTGCCAATGACATTTCTAGGTTGTTGTTCTGAGATGTACTCGTTCACTGTAAAGCGTCGCATTATCATAAAATAATGCCGCCAAATTAAAATATTAAATAGATAGCGTTGTTTAAAGCGCTCATCTATCTGTTGTTCGTGTCTCAGGGGTCTCTTGAACAACATTATCGCTTGAAACAACTTTGTTATCTATTTCACATACTACAATAACATGACTTGTGATTAAAATCACTATAAATGGTGCATAACTTTTTAGAGATGTGACGTTATTGTGAAACTGTACAGTTTACTGTTGTACTATGTAAGCGCTGTACCACCACAGAATGATTGTATGCAATATGGAATATTGTGTTTCTTCCTATTAAAATAAGAAATGAGCGTTGTTTGTGGCAATAGGGCAAGGGTATATTAAATATAAAGTGTTGACCATTGATTGAAAGGAAGGATGCTTGTATGACAATCAAAGTAAAACGTATTTATGATGATAAAGCAGAAGACGATGGTGTACGTGTATTAGTAGATCGTGTTTGGCCACGCGGTATTTCAAAAGAAAACGCAAACTTTGATGAATGGTTAAAAAATATCGGTCCGACAAAAGAATTAAGAGAGTGGTTCAACCATGACGCAGACAAGTTTGAGGACTTTAAAAAGAAATATATCAAAGAACTTGAAAACAATGATGAACAAAATGAAGAACTCAAAACACTAGAAGGTATTGTCAAAGATGCACGTAAAGATGTAATCATTTTATTTGGTGCTAAAGATGAAAAACATAATCAAGCTGTTGTCTTACAATCTTATTTGAAAGATCAAGGTTATAAATAAAATTAAAATTAGCCAGTAATCATGGAATAAATATTGAAGCAATCCAGTAAAGTATATAACGCTTTATTGGATTGTTTTTTATTTGCAATTAAAAATTTACTGTTCTAATACAGTGGTTTTTGAATGTAACACTTAACCTAACAGAGTCACAACCTTGACACATGTTTATTAAAACGTTTTCATATTTTAGTGATTTATTTCACAAGTCACGCTATAATAGTATGTGAAAAGGTGAACAAACAATAAACCTAAAATACACATTATCCATGGAGGGATATCAATGATTGAACCAAAATCAAGAAAACAATCAGCATGGGCAGGATTTGAGACTGGCAAATGGACTTCAGAAGTGGATGTTAGAAACTTTATTCAATTGAACTACACAATGTACAACGGAGATTCTTCATTCTTAGAATCACCAACACGTGCAACAAGCGATTTATGGAAACAAGTTATGGAATTATCTAAAGAAGAACGTGAACGTGGCGGCATGTGGGATATGGACACTAAAGTTGCATCAACAATCGTTTCACATGATGCAGGTTACTTAAACAAAGACACTGAACAAATCGTAGGTGTTCAAACTGAAAAACCATTCAAACGTTCAATGCAACCATTCGGTGGTATTCGTATGGCAAAAGCAGCTTGTGAAGCATATGGTTATGAATTAGATAAAGAAACTGAAAAGATCTTTACTGATATTCGTAAAACACATAACCAAGGTGTATTCGATGCATACTCAAAAGAAATGTTAGCTTGCCGTAAAGCGGGTATCATTACAGGTTTACCAGATGCATACGGACGTGGACGTATTATCGGTGACTACCGTCGTGTAGCATTATATGGTGTTGACTACTTAATTGAAGAAAAAGTAAAAGACTTCAATAACATGTCTACTGAAATGGATGAAGCAACAATCCGTTTACGTGAAGAATTATCTGAACAACACCGTGCATTACATGAATTAAAAGAAATGGCTTCAATGTATGGTTATGACATCAGCAAACCAGCTACAAACTTCAAAGAAGCAGTTCAATGGTTATACTTTGCATACTTAGCAGCAATTAAAGAACAAAACGGTGCTGCAATGAGTTTAGGACGTACATCTACATTCTTAGACATCTATGCAGAACGTGACTTACAAAACGGTGACATTACTGAACGTGAAGTACAAGAAATTGTGGATCACTTCATTATGAAATTACGTCTTGTGAAATTCGCAAGAACACCTGACTACAACGAATTATTCTCAGGAGACCCAACTTGGGTAACTGAATCAATCGGTGGTGTAGGTATTGACGGACGTCACATGGTTACTAAAAACTCATTCCGTTTCTTACACACATTAGATAACTTAGGACCAGCACCAGAACCAAACTTAACAGTTTTATGGTCACAACGTTTACCAGAAAACTTCAAAACATTCTGTGCTGAAATGAGTATCAAATCAAGTGCTATCCAATATGAAAACGATGACTTAATGCGTGAAAGCTATGGCGATGACTATGGTATCGCATGTTGTGTATCTGCAATGCGTATCGGTAAACAAATGCAATTCTTCGGTGCACGTGCAAACTTAGCGAAAACTTTACTTTACGCTATCAACGGCGGTAAAGATGAAAAATCAGGCAAACAAGTAGGTCCAGAATTCGTACCAGTAACTTCAGAAATTTTAGACTATGATGAAGTTTATGCGAAATTCGATCAAATGATGGAATGGTTAGCAGGCGTTTATATCAACTCACTAAACATCATCCATTACATGCATGATAAATACAGCTACGAACGTATCGAAATGGCGTTACATGATACAGACGTAATGCGTACTATGGCAACAGGTATCGCAGGTTTATCAGTAGCTGCAGACTCACTTTCAGCAATCAAATACGGTGAAGTTCGTGCAATCCGTAACGAAGAAGGTTTAGCAGTAGACTTCGAAACAACTGGCGACTTCCCTAAATATGGTAACAACGATAAACGTGTAGACGATATCGCTGTAGAATTAGTAAAATCATTCATGAAAAAATTACGTAAACACAAAACTTACCGTGACTCAGAACACACAATGAGTGTTTTAACAATCACTTCAAACGTAGTTTATGGTAAGAAAACTGGTAATACACCAGATGGACGTAAAGAAGGCGAACCATTCGCACCAGGTGCTAACCCAATGCACGGCCGTGATGAACACGGTGCATTAGCATCATTATCATCAGTTGCGAAAATCCCTTACGAATATTGTAAAGATGGTATCTCTAATACATTCAGTATCGTACCTAAATCATTAGGTAAAACAGATATGGAACAAAACCATAACTTAGTATCTGTATTAGATGGTTACGCAATGCAACATGGTCACCACTTAAATATCAACGTATTTAACAGAGACACATTATTAGACGCAATGGAACACCCTGAAGAGTATCCACAATTAACAATCCGTGTATCTGGATACGCA
This sequence comes from Staphylococcus simulans, assembly GCF_003043455.1. GTDB lineage: Bacteria > Bacillota > Bacilli > Staphylococcales > Staphylococcaceae > Staphylococcus > Staphylococcus simulans_A. The sequence continues at coordinate 30,643 of NZ_PZGG01000016.1, forward strand.
GTTAACTTCATTAAATTAACAAGAGAACAACAATTAGATGTTATCTCAAGAACATTCCACGAAAGAATGTAATTAAGGTAAGAGCCGCATTTATTGCGGCTTGATGCCTATTATGAATAAAAAGTATGCCGTATAAAAAATAATAGTAATATGGATCATGAAACAAAAAGAAAGGACGATTATTATGGAAGGAAGAATTCACTCAGTAGAAAGTTTAGGGACAGTTGACGGCCCAGGCCTTCGCTATATTATATTTACGCAAGGGTGTTTATTAAGATGCCTGTACTGTCATAACCCTGACACTTGGGGTTTGACTGATGCATCCCGTAAAGCGACAGTTGACGAATTAGTGGATGAAATTCTTCCATATCGTCCTTACTTTTCTGTCTCTGGCGGAGGTGTCACAATCAGCGGTGGCGAACCTTTGCTTCAAATGCCATTTGTAGAAGCATTATTTAAAGAGCTGAAAAAAGCAGACATACACACATGCATTGATACTTCGGCAGGCTGTGTGAATGAAACGAAAGCATTTCTTTCCCATTTAGATAATTTGCTTGAGTATACTGACTTGATTTTGCTTGATTTAAAACATATTGATAATGAAAAACATATCGCATTAACAGGAAAACCAAATGAACATATTATTAAATTTGCGAAGATGTTGTCAGAACGTAAACAACCTGTTTGGATTCGTCATGTCCTTGTACCGGGTTATACCGATGATGAAGAAGATTTAATTAAACTTGGTGAATTTATTAATTCACTTGAGAATGTTGAACGTTTTGAAATCTTACCTTATCACCAGCTCGGTGTGCATAAGTACGAAGCATTAGAACTTGAATATCCATTAGACGGTGTGATTGAACCGACAACAGAAGAAGTTGTACGCGCATACAATTTAGTGAACTTTAAAGGTATCACTCCAGTAAGTGTATAATAGCAACCACAAAAACAGACGCTTAGAATTTTTTCTATGTGTCTGTTTTTCAATATGCTTAGATTGACATGAGATGAAATTCTTTTTTAAGATAATGTTGTTGTTCAAATCTAATAATTCAGTTTTGAATTAAACGACTTAGAGTTAGGGAAGAGATAAATAAGTCGAGATTATAAAACTTCACAACATTTCAAGGAGGGCATACTATGTTTGAAAAAATCTTAACATCACTAGGTGTAGGTGCATTAACAGTAGAAACACGTTTAGAAAAAGATGTGTTTGATGCTAATGAATTGATTAAAGGTAAAGTTGTATTAAAAGGCGGAGATGCGGATCAACAAATCTCTAAAATTAAACTTTCTTTAATCGAACACAAAGAAAATGAAACAGAACACAGTGATTTTGATGAGATGGAAAATATCTTACAAGTCTATGAAATTCATAGTGAACAAGTCGTTGAAGCGGCACAAACAGTGGAAAAACCATTTGAATTCCCACTTGAAAATTATGAATTCCAAAAAGACACAGATGCGTTGACGCTTAGAACTTATGTTTATATTGATAACGGTGCTGACGCAGAAGAAGATGCCGAAATTTCTATTCAATAAGCCAGGCTTATTTTAAACACGTATAAAGAAATACCACATCATTACTATCGCAAGAGTTGAGGCTTGTGATACAGATGATGTGGTGTTTTTTGTTTCAAGTTATCTTGAAATACGAATAACTACTTTGCCGGTTGCGTGGCCTTGTTGAATGTATTCTAAAGCTTTATCGGTTTCTTCAAAATCAAAAGTTAAGTCTAACACGGGTTTGATTTTACCTGATTCAATCAACTGTCTGATTTTGTTTAATTGTGAACGGCTGTCTTTTGTAAAGATAAAGCGATATGAAGCGTGATGTTGGCGTGCTGCACGATGAATTTTACGTGATGCAAATTTTAATAAGAGTCGTTTCCGTAAAGGAAGTTTTAAATCTTTGGCAGTTTGTGCATCAGGAATACCGCTGATAGATACCACTTTGCCTAAAGGTTTTAAAATCTCAAACGCTGAAAATAAATTGTCGCCGCCTAATGTATCAAAGACACCGTCATAGTTTTTCAAACTATCAGTAAAGTTTTGACGACGGTAGTCGATAACGTTGTCAGCTCCGAGCGCTTTAACAAGTTCACGATTTTTACTGCTTGTTGTGGTCGAAACATAAGCCCCTAGTACTTTCGCAAATTGAATCGCAAAAGTACCGACACCGCCAGAGCCTGCTTGGATTAAAACTTTTTGATCCTTTGTGAGATGCATGACATCATTTAAAGCTTGATAGGACGTTAAGCCTACCATAGGAATAGAAGCGGCTTCTTCGTAACTTAAATGATTCGGCATTGCGGCGATTTGGTTTTGCGTTGCTGTAATATATTCCGCGAAAGCACCTGCTTTTAAGCCATAGACATTGTCACCGATCTGGAATGCGGAAACATGTTTGCCGACTTCCACAATTTCTCCCGCAAAGTCATGTCCCATAATATAAGGTGTTTTATAGTTGAAAAATAGACGCATGGCGCCACCTTGCGCGATTTTAAAGTCGACCGGATTGACACTTGCCGCATGTATTTTAATCAATACTTGATTGTCTTTAATTTTAGGTCGTTTCACTTCTTTTAATTCTGCTTTGGCATGTTTGCCATATTTTCTGTTGATGATTGCTCGCATTTTCTCTTTTGCCATAACCTAAACACTTCCAATTTCTGATTTACTTTATTATACACCTACTTTCCCTAGAAATATGCAGTTTAATCAATGTTTCACAGTGTTGTGAAATTGTGTTATTTATATTCTTGATGCAACTAATTGTTTTTGATTTTGACTCATTCTCTATTCATTTCATTCTCGTTTTGATGCATCCTCGTGGTAAAATATAAGTAAGCAAGTGTCACAAAGCACAGATGAAAGAGAATACTTGAAGGAGTGACAGAATTATGAGAATGGTGGATTTAATCGATAAGAAAAGGGACGGCAAGGCATTAACGACTGAAGAAATTAATTGGATGGTCGAACACTATACGAATGGTGACATCCCAGATTATCAAATGTCGAGTCTTGCGATGGCAATTTATTTCCAAGATATGAATGATGAAGAACGTGCTGCTTTAACTATGGCAATGGTACATTCAGGAGATATGATTGATTTATCCAAAATCGAAGGAATCAAAGTCGATAAACACTCTACAGGCGGTGTAGGTGATACAACGACATTAGTTCTTGTGCCGCTTGTAGCGGCAGTAGGAGTACCGGTTGCGAAGATGAGCGGACGTGGATTAGGACACACAGGCGGTACGATCGATAAATTAGAAGCGGTTGATGGTTTCCATGTGGAAATCTCAGAAGATGAGTTCATTCGTCTTGTAAATGAAGATAAATTAGCAGTAATTGGACAATCAGGTAATTTAACACCTGCCGATAAGAAGATTTATGCATTGCGTGATGTGACAGGCACAGTGAATTCTATACCATTAATCGCATCTTCTATTATGAGTAAGAAGATTGCGGCGGGGGCAGATGCGATTGTCTTAGACGTTAAGACAGGTAATGGCGCATTTATGAAAACATTAGATGATGCGAAAGCGTTGGCACATGCGATGGTTAAAATCGGTAATGATGTCGGCAGACAAACCATGGCGATTATTTCTGACATGAGTCAACCGCTTGGCAACGCTATTGGTAATGCGCTTGAATTAAAAGAGGCAATCGATACATTGCGTGGTGAAGGCCCAGAAGATTTAACTGAACTTGTAATGACGCTTGGATCTCAAATGGTTGTACTTGGCGGTAAAGCTGAAACTCTTGATGAAGCACGTACATTGCTTCAAGAAGCGATTGATAGCGGTGCGGCTTTAGATAAATTCCGTACATTCTTAGGCAATCAAGGGGGTAATACAGAAGTAGTAGATCATCCTGAATTATTACCTCAAGCCAAATACCAAATTGACATTCCAGCTAAATCAAGCGGTGTAGTTACTGAGATTGTAGCGAATGAAATGGGTATTGCGTCTATGATGTTAGGTGCGGGACGTCAAACGAAAGAAGATGAGATTGACTTAGCTGTCGGTTTAGTTCTGCATAAAAAAGTCGGAGACAAAGTTGAAGAGGGCGAAAGCCTGATGACAGTTTACAGTAATACGGAATCCATTGATGATGTCAAAGCTAAAATCTATGATAATATTACGATTGCGCAAACAGGTGAAGCACCGACATTGATTCATACGATGATTACTGAATAAACATTTGAAATAAAGAAAGATAGGAGCGAATGAGTATGACAACTCCATTTAAACGTGTACATTTAATTGTGATGGACTCTGTAGGTATCGGAGAAGGGCCAGATGCGGCCGCATTCAACGATGAAGGCAGTCACACTTTAAAACATACATTAGAAGGATTTAAACAAAAATTACCAAATTTAGAACGCTTAGGATTAGGTAATATCGATCACTTACCAGTTGTGAATGAAGTCGAACATCCTGAAGCTTTTTATACTAAACTCAGTGAAGCTTCTGTTGGTAAAGATACGATGACAGGTCACTGGGAAATTATGGGGCTAAACATTATGCAGCCGTTCAAAGTTTATCCAGAAGGCTTCCCAGATGAGCTAGTTCAAGAAATTGAAGAGATGACAGGCCGTAAAATAGTTGCGAACCGTCCAGCTTCTGGTACGCAGATTATTGACGAGTGGGGCGAACATCAAATGAAGACAGGCGATTTAATTGTCTATACTTCAGCTGACCCTGTACTTCAAATTGCGGCACATGAAGATATCATTCCTTTAGAAGAACTCTATGATATCTGTGAAAAAGTCCGTGAATTGACGAAAGATCCTAAATATTTAATCGGACGTATTATCGCACGCCCTTATGTGGGTGAACCAGGCAACTTCACACGTACGTCAAATCGCCATGATTATGCATTGAAACCATTTGGTCGTACTGTCATGAATGAGTTGAAAGATAATGGTTACGATGTTATTGTCATCGGTAAAATCAATGATATTTACGATGGTGAAGGTGTAACGAAAGCGGTACGTACAAAAAATAATATGGACGGTATGGATCAACTTGTTGAAGTGGTGAAACATGACTTTACTGGACTCAGCTTCTTAAACTTAGTAGATTTCGATGCGTTGTATGGCCATCGTCGTGATAAAGACGGTTATGCACAAGCAATTAAAGAATTTGATGAACGTTTACCAGAACTCTTTGAAAATCTGCAAGAAGATGATTTAGTCATCATCACTGCAGATCATGGTAACGACCCGATTGCGCCAGGTACAGATCATACACGTGAATATATTCCAGTATTGTTCTATAGTCCTAAATTAAAAGATAAAGCACATGAGCTTAGCGGTGACACAACGTTCAGTTCTATCGGTGCGACAATCGCAGATAACTTTAATGTACCAATGCCTGAATTCGGACGCAGTTATTTAGCTGAATTAGGTGTTGAAACAGAGTAACAGAGGTTAAATAATTAAGTTTCTATAAATATAAAATAACGTTCTATCCAGAATATTTGGATGGAACGTTATTTTTATAAGTAAATCTAATTATGAATTTGAAGTTCTTCTGTCACCAATATGGATTTTCTGATCGCCATCTTTAATCCATCCTGCATTACGACACACTTTATAAAGTAAGTAGCTGACTACTGCAGGTAACGCAATTTGGAAGACACCGATTAGTATCCAAGTTTGAAGTGAAGCGCCCATAGTATTGATGGTCATAATTTGTCCGATAAAACCGCTCGTTCCCATTCCAGCGCCCGCTGCATTATTGGTCATTGGGAAGAGTGTTGTCATGATAGGTGCGACTATTGCGCTTGCGAGTGTCGGTGGAATAAGTATTGCTGGGTTCATTAAGATATTCGGTACTTGAAGCATACTTGTACCGATACCGACTGAAATGACACCGCCGACACCATTGTCTTTAAAGCTCGTGACCGCAAAACCGACCATTTGTGCACAACAACCGATTGTTGCGGCACCTGCAGCTAAACCTGATAAGTCTAACATTAAAGCTAAGGCAGCACTTGAAATTGGAGCTGTTAAAGCTAAACCGAAAATGACTGCGACTAAAATGCCCATGATCAATGGACGCTGATCTGTCGCTAGCATAATCATTTTACCGAGTGACACCATAAAGTCATTTAAGAATGGTCCGATAAATTTAGCCACTGCACCACCGATAATCAAAGTAAGTAGTGGTGAGATAATAATATCAATTTTAGTTTTAGCCGCATAAAAACGACTTAATTCAGTAGCGATTAATGTGGCAACGAAGGCACCTACTGCACCGCCGCCAAACTTATCATAGCCGAGTGAACCGACAATGATACAAGAAAAGACAACTAAAGGTTGTGCACCTAAACCATAGGCAATGGCACCACCGATTGCGGCACCTGTTAAGCCCATGGCAACTGTGCCGATTTCAGATAAAAAATGTAAATTTAAAACAGGAAACAAAGTTTGTTTACCGATAGTTTGTAAGATTAAACCGATAATAAGTGAACCGAATAAGCCTAAGGTCATATAACTTAGACCTTGAATAAACCAACGATGTAGAAGTTTTTTCATTTAGGATTTCACCCTCCAATTATTTGTCATTAGTATAGCATAAAAGCAACTGCAAAAAAGATTGTTATTTTGAATAACACACTATCGTAAAAAGAAATAAACAAAAGTCTTGTGTTTAAAAAGCAGGTTAAGGAAAGCAAGTTATAATTATAAGATAAGTGGTATATATTATGTATGAGACAATTTAGAACGGGGGATTAAATAATGGATAAGTTATGGCAACAAAATTTACCGATTTCAGGTATTAAAGATATTGTACCTGTCGCAGGTGGTGACGTGAATGATGCATATCGTATTGACACTGAAAACAATGAAACATTCTTCTTATTAGTACAACCGAATACTTCTTATGACTTCTATGCGGCAGAAGCAGAAGGGTTGAAAGATTTTGAGTATGCGGAAGTAACTGCACCGCGTGTGATTGCGAATGGTGAAATTGATGGAGATGCTTATTTAGTATTAAGTTGGTTAGAAGAAGGTCCGCGCGGCAGCCAAGCAGAACTTGGTAAATTAGTCGCAAAACTACATGATTTCCATAACCCAGATAAACGCTTCGGATATGACCATCCTTATGAAGGTAGAGATATTTCTTTCAATAATGAATGGACAGATTCTTGGAAAGAAATCTTTGTGAACCGCAGATTGGACCATTTAAGAGAAGTTGTGGTTGAAAAAGGATTATGGAACGTAGATCAATTGAATAAATTTGATAATGTGCGTCAAGTAATTGTGAATGCCTTGGATAATCACAAAAGTAAACCATCGTTATTACATGGTGATTTATGGGGCGGCAACTACATGTTCTTAGAAAATGGTGAACCTGCACTCTTTGACCCAGCACCGATGTATGGCGACCGTGAATTTGATTTAGGCGCAACAACGACATTCGGCGGTTTCTCTGAAGAATTCTATGAAGCTTATGATAAAGCTTATCCTTTAGATGAAGGTGCGTATCAACGTATTGAATTCTATAAATTCTATTTATTATTAGTACACCTAGTGAAATTCGGTCCGATGTATGAAGGTAGTGTAGACGCTTCAATGGATAAAATTTTAAGTGATGCTAACTTCTAAATTTAATATCAGCGGCTTACTGACAAAGTAGGTCGCTTTTTACATATATATCATGTTGGTGGAATTTTACTCCTTTGTCCATTTCAGGCTTAAAAAGTGTTAATTTATAAGTAAGTCTAAAAATGGGGTGAGAATAATGTCAACTAAGATTAAAGACCTTGAGTTGGAAGCATCAGAGTTAACAAGAACAACACATCAATTAGGGATTCCAGTGATGATTCTATTCGAGGGCGTTCCTGCAGCAGGGAAAACACGTTTATCTAATGAATTATTACTAACTTTGGATGCGAAATACTCAAGCTTTATCGCTACCGCATCACCGACACCAGAAAATTTACGTTACCAATTCTTACAAAAGTATTGGAACACATTACCGGGCAAAGGGGATATTAATATTTATTTCCGTAGCTGGTATGCGCATTATATCGACTACAAAGTGAATGGTATTAAGCATTTACAATATAAAGATTATCATGTACTGCGTGATCAAATTGATGGTTTTGAAACGATGCTTGAAAATGACCAATATGAAATCATTAAATTTTATATTGAAATTGATGAACAAAAACGACAAGAACATATCAGACAAACAAAAGAAAATCCGCTTACTAGATGGAAAGCACAAGAATATGAAAATGTTATTCCGGATGATATTTATTTAGAAGAAATGCGTAAAATACTTAAAGACCCATCACAAAAAGATTGGAAGATTATTGATTATACGGATGGAGCAGCGGCGACTATTTTAATGTATGAACACATTATTAAACGTCTAAAAAAAGCTATTAAAGCTTATCATGAACGTGTTCAAACACGTGATGGTTTATTCACGAAAGGTTATACCACAGATGTATTTGATAATCCGCTAGAAAAAGTCAGCAAATCAGAGTACAAAACACAAATAGAAAAACTCCAAGCACGTATGTTAGAAATTCAATTTGCGTTATATGAACGAAAAATTCCATTAATTTTAGTGTTTGAAGGAATGGATGCGGCAGGTAAAGGCGGCAATATTAAACGTATCCGCGAGAAATTAGATCCGACTGGTTACGAAGTCAATGCGATCAGTGCACCTACAGATGTTGAACTTGCACATCAATACTTATGGCGCTTTGCGCGTGATATGCCACGTACAGGACATATTGAACTTTTTGACCGCAGTTGGTATGGCCGTGTACTTGTTGAACGTGTAGAAGGGTTTGCGACAACGGATGAATGGCAACGTGCTTATCATGAAATTAATGACTTTGAAAAAATGTGGACAGATGAAGGCGCTATTCTTTTAAAATTTTTCTTAAGTTTAGATAAAGATGTTCAGTTAGAACGCTTTAAAGCCAGAGAAGAAAATCCAGATAAACAATGGAAGATTACGGATGAAGATTGGCGTAACCGTGAAAAATGGGATTTATATTTAGAGGCGAGTGCTGATATGATTCAAAAAACGGATACGAATAATGCACCATGGTATGTCGTACCGGCTGATCATAAGAAAACAGCACGTATTGCGGTATTAAAACGTATTATCAAAACATGTGAAACTGCTTTGTGGGGCGTACACCACGATTAAAGACTGGTATACTAGTGAGAAGTATATAGAGTTAATTACGGCATATATTGTCAATGGATAGAAAAGGAACAATGGCAAGAAGGGGGAGAAGAAAATAATGGCGAGAAATTATTCTAGAACCTATTATTTTCATCATGTGGAACATCGCAAAATTCAACAAAGTTCAAAGAAAACGCTATGGTTATCTTTAATTATTACGTTATTCTTTACACTTGTTGAATTTATAGGAGGCATAGTGTCGAACTCACTGGCACTTTTATCAGACTCTTTCCACATGCTCAGTGACGTTTTAGCACTGGGATTATCAATGGTCGCAATTTATTTATCAAGCAGGCAGCCGACTGACCGTTTTACTTATGGCTTTTTAAGATTTGAAGTCATTGCAGCTTTCTTAAATGGTTTGGCACTTGTAGTGATATCACTGTGGATTTTCTATGAGGCTATTATGCGCATGATTTTCCCGAGAGAAATTGAAAGTGGACTAATGTTAGTGATTGCGGTAATTGGTTTAATCGTGAATATCGTATTAACTTGGTTACTGTATCACTCTTTAAAATCTGAAGATAACATCAACATTCAAAGTGCGTTATGGCATTTCTTTGGCGACTTATTAAACTCAGTGGGTGTTATCTTAGCTGTTATTTTAATTAAATTGACTGGCATTCAAATGATTGACCCGATTTTAAGTATTGTCATTTCAGCTGTTTTATTGAATGGCGGTTATAAAATCTTGAAGAATGCATGGATGATTTTAATGGAATCTGTACCAGAAGGTTTGGATGTTGACCAAATCATGGAAGATATGAAGAAAGCGGAACATGTTTTAGATGTACATGAATTCCATTTATGGAGTGTAACTTCTGATCAGTATTCATTATCAGCACATGTGGTATTAGATAGTAAAGATAGCCAAGATGCTTATCGCATTATCAACCAATTAGAACAACTGTTAAAAACAAAGTATGGCTTGCATCATACAACGTTACAGATTGAACATCTGGATTTGAATCACTTGGATGAGAATTATTTTGAACAATTTGAAGATGAAAAAGCATAAGTATGTGTGATTCAATTCTCTTTTGGGTAATATAATAAGTACGGTTATAAAATTCAACCGTTTGTTTAGTTGATAGAAGACAAAACATAACTAAAGGAGGCTATATTATGGCTGAAGAGAAAAAAGGTTCAATCCAAGGACGCGTAGTAGACGAAACTAAAGAGCAAGCGAAAAAACAAAAAGAAAAATTAGAAAAGAAAAACGAAGATAAATAATAAAAAACGGGCAGCCATTAAGGTTGCCCGTTTTTCTATGATTAAAATTGTTTTGCGAATTGTTCTGCTTGTTGAATTGCATTTAATTTAATTTCTTCAGCGTTTTCAGGTTCTGCATTGTGACCTTCAATTGCGATTAAGCTAATATCTGGAACGCCCATGAATGCTAGGATAGTACGGATATAACGATCGCCTAATTCAAAGTCAGCTGCTGGACCTTCACTGTAGTAGCCACCACGTGATTGGATATGCAATGCTGCTTTGTCTGTTAATAAACCTTGTGGACCTTCAGCAGTGTATTTGAATGTTTTACCTGCAACTGTAACTGCATCAAAGTAACGTTTGACTGCTGGCGGGAATGATAAGTTCCACATTGGTGTAACGAAAACATATTTGTCTGCCGCTACGAATTGATCTACAAGTTCAGTTAAACGGTTAACTTTTTGTTGTTCTGAATCAGTTAATGTGTCACCAGATTGTAATTTGCCCCAACCTGAAAATACTTCAGCGTCGATTTCAGGTACATCTTCTTTAAATAAGTCGATATGAACTACTTCATCTTCAGGGTGTTCTGCTTTGTAAGTATCAATAAAAGATTTTCCGACTGCCATTGAGTTAGAAACCATTTCGTCTAATGGGTGTGCTGTGATATATAAAACTTGTGACATTAATAATCATCCTTTTTCATGTAATTTAAGATATATTTATTATACTAAGTACAATTATTATATGTAAAGGGTAAAGTTTTCACTTTTGAGGCATTGCGTAAAAAGGAAATAAGTAGATTTAGTGAACAAGCATGTTTAAAGTGGTGCACAATTAAGCATTAGGCGTATAATACTTTTGAAAATTATCCCCAGGGGTGAAGTGATGAAGAATTTAATTATCGGTACATTATTATTTTTATTAGTAGTAGGTTCGGGGTTGTATACAATTAAGGCTGAAATGCAAAATGATGCGAAGGCAGCAGCAACACAAAAATATAAAGTTAAAGGCATAACAACAGAAAAGCAATTGAAAGCATTCTTTAATGATCCAAAGAAAACGGAAGCGCAAAAGTTAGGCGCATATGAGACAGCTGTCGAAAATAAAGTGATTCCTCGCAGCCCGCATTTTCAAAGTGCAGATGCAGCATATAAAGAATCTATGAAGTTGAAACATCACAATCAACAATAAAATAAAATCATCATTTATAAAGTAAGAGACAGGCTTTATAAATGATGATTTTATGTTAAATGTAGAAAATTTTTGATTTCGTCTAATGAAGGAAGCTGTTCAGTGTAATATTCAAAGTTTTGAAGTAAAGGTTGATTATCTGACCATTGTTGAATTTGACTCAAGAAAGTACCATTAAAAACTTGGCCATAGAATTGAAGGAAGTTGTCTAAATAGTTACCCTCTTGCCATACTTTGTACGTACCGATCAGTGCTAATATAAAAACGATTCCTTTAAATAAATTCCACATCGTCTTTCTCCTTGAAAATAGTTTGTTATCTAATTAATTGTATAACATTTTTATTGTGATTGCTAGTGAGCGCATTGCTCTATATGAATATTGAAAACCATGTTATAATGAATGAAATTCACAGCATGAGTCGAACTGAATTAGGAGGTTTACAATGGGTAAATGGAAATCACGGTTATTTACATTAGCAGGTGTCGTACTTATTTTAGCAGGCATCTTTATGGTATTTAAACCACAAATCAACCACTTTATTGCTGGTAAAGAAAATGAAGCGAAAATAGAACAATACGATAAACAACAAGCCTCAAAAAAACAAGAGAAAAAAGAAGTGCCGCAAGTTCCTAAAGATAAATCACAATTAGTAGGGTATATTGATATTCCTAGTGTGAATATTAAAGAAGCGGTTTATCCTGGTGAAGCAACACCTGAACAATTAAACAGAGGTGTCAGCTTAGCTGAAGAGGATGAATCACTAGACCAACAAAATATTGCAATTGCTGGACATACAAATACATCAGGCAATTATCAATTTACAAATTTACACAAAGTCAAAAAAGGTGCTAAAGTCACTTTTAAAGTAGGTAAGGAAACACGCAAATACAAAATTACGAAAATTAAAGATGTAAAACCTACTGAAATCAGCGTGTTGGCTGAACAGAAAAAGAAAAAAGATCAATTAACATTAATTACATGTGATGACTATAATCCACAAACTGGCGAGTGGGAAACACGTAGTATTTATACTGCTGAAAGAGTCGCATAATAAGAAAGACCTGAGACAACGATAACAGTCTCAGGTCTATTTTTATGTTTCTACTATTATGCTTCTGATTTTTGTGTGATTTGTTCGGCAGTATCTTCAGGTAAATTACTGTGATCAATTTCAAAACCTAAGTCTTGAATCATGCGATAATCCATTTCATTAGGCTGACCACCTGTAATTAAGTAATCACCTACAAAAATTGAGTTAGCTGCAAGTAACGCTAAAGGTTGGAGTGATTGTAAATTGATTTCACGTCCGCCTGCAATTCTAATTTCTTTAGTTGGGTTAACTAATCTGAATAAAGCAATGATGCGCAAACATTTCATAGGTGTAAGTTCGTCCATCTCTCCGAATTTTGTACCTTGAATAGGATGTAAGAAGTTAATAGGAATGCTATCTGCATCAATTTCTTTTAATGCAAAGGCCATGTCAATTCGGTCTTGATTCGTTTCACCCATACCGCAGATAACACCAGAACAAGGTGAAATGTGATGTGCTTTCATAATCTCTACAGTATTGACACGCTGTTCGTATGTGTGAGTTGTGACTACAGTATCATGATAATTTTCACTTGTATTTAAGTTATGGTTGTAGCGATCAACGCCTGCATCTTTTAAACGTTGTGCTTGATCATCATTTGCGATACCTAAACATGCACAAACTTTTAATTCAGGATGCGCTTGTTTAATTTGCTTCACAGATGACGTAATATGGTCAACTTCCTTATCACTTGGACCACGACCACTCATCACAATACAATATGTACCGATTTGGTGTTCAGCAGCCGCGTTTGCGCCAGCCACAATATCATTTTCAGGAATCAAAGCATAACGATCTTTTCGTTTCATATCTCTTGATTGGCCGCAATATCCGCAGTCTTCAGGACAGATACCACTCTTCGCATTTAAAATCATATTCAGTTTTACTTTCTTTCCATAATAATGTTTGCGGATAGCATAAGCCTCATCTAATAATGTCATCGTATCAATAGAATCATCTGTATATAAATTATAGGCTTCTTCTTTGGTGAGTGATTTGCCGTTTAAAATATCTTCTGCAATTTGCATAATCGAGATCTCCTTTATAGTGAAATTCAATATGTAAACTTATTAATATTTTAAGTTTACATTTGTGCAAGGGGATATGCAAGTGAAGATTTAGAGCTAAAAGTGAAGTTTTATAATTTTAATTTAGCTTCAAATTCGACATTAAAATCTAAATGTCAAAAATATTTGTTTAAATGTGTCTAAATTGTGACAATTGTAAACGTTTTATTAAGAGTGTAAATGATTAAAAGCCAAGTTTAATTAGAGAACTATAGAGTAAAGTAACTCTAATCATTGTAGTAATATATATAAATGAAATAAATTGAGTTCAATTGCATCATGCGGATTCGACCGACTAATAG
>NZ_PZGG01000017.1 GCF_003043455.1 Staphylococcus simulans
ATGCAATTACTTCAGCACTTTGTTGAATCATTTCTTTTTTTAACTCTACTTCACTTAATGAAAAATCTGTTAGCCCATTTTGAATAGTAATTCCATTAGCAGAAACAAAGAAATAATCTATGTGATACATATCTAGAATTTGAGAATCTAGTCTCCCTGTTAGTGCATTGGATCCTTTTTTGGCAAATCCACCAATAATTAGAATGGTAAGATTACTGTTTTCTTTTAATAAAAGAGCACTCTCTAATCCATTTGTGATTATAGTCAATTTCATATCAGTTTTAGCTAATAGCTTTGCAAGTTCATAAGTGGTAGAACTGGCATCTAATAAAATACATTGATGATTTTGAATTTTTTCTAATGCTTTCATTCCGATTTTTTGTTTTGAACTTTGATGTTTATTTAATCGTTCAGAAAAGCTGTTATTAACATTAGATGTATCAATTTTAGAAAGTTTTACGCCTCCATGCGTACGTTCTACTTTGTTTAATGATTGCAAAGCTGTTAAATCTGTTCGGATTGTAGCTGGCGTAACTTTAGCGTACTCCGAAAGTTGATTAACAGTGGCACGTTTATGTTTGGATAAATAGGTCATAATGAGCTCTCGACGCTCATCTGCGAATATTTTCATCATTTCACTTCCTCAAAAATATTTTAGCGTATCTTGTAAATATGCACAATCAAACAAAGATATATAAAGAAAAACGAAAACAAAAGAAAATAAATTTGCACAAAACGAAAATATGCTTTAATATAATGATAACAAATGAAAGCGTTTTCTCAACAAAAGTTTAGGAGTGAGTGAAATGAGTACTAAAAATTATCCAGAAAAAATGAAAGCAGTTGTAGCATATGCACCTAAAGATTATAGGTATGAAGAAGTAAATACTCCGAATATTGATCATCCAGAAGAAATTATTATTAAAGTAGAAGCTTGTGGTATTTGTGCTGGAGATATTAAAGCGTATGATGGTGCACCGAGTTTCTGGGGAGATGAAACACAACCAGCTTATATAAAAGCTCCTATGATTCCAGGACATGAATTTATTGGTCGCGTAGTAGAAGTTGGTGATGATGTGAAAGATTTCAAAGTAGGAGATCGAGTAATATCTGAGCAAATCGTACCATGTTGGGATTGTCGTTTCTGTAATCGTGGCCAATATTGGATGTGTGAGAAGCATGATTTATACGGATTCCAAAATAATGTTAATGGCGGTATGGCAGAATACATGAAATTTACTAAAGAAGCTATTAATTACAAAGTACCAGAGGGATTGCCGATAGAAGATGCAATATTAATTGAACCTTATGCTTGTAGCTTACATGCAGTACAACGTGCCAATATTCAATTAGGAGATTTCGTTGTTTTATCAGGTGCAGGCACATTAGGTTTAGGTATGATAGGTGCTGCTAAAAAATCTGGTGCAGGTACATTAGTAGTTTTAGATATGAAAGATGACCGTCTTGAATTGGCGAAAGAATTCGGTGCGGATATTGTATTAAATCCAAGCAAAGTTGATGTGGAGAAAGAAATCAAAGGAATGACAGAAGGTTATGGCTGTGATATCTATATTGAAGCAACAGGACACCCTAAATCAGTAGAACAAGGACTTGCGATGATTCGTAAACTCGGTACTTTTGTCGAATTCTCAGTATTCGGCGATCCTGTTACGGTAGATTGGAGTATTATTTCTGACCGCAAAGAATTAGATTTATTAGGCAGCCACTTAGGACCTTATTGCTATCCGCTAGTGATTGATGGTATTCAAAACGGAGATTTCCCAACACATGGTGTGGTCACACATAAATTACCATTAAATGATTTTGAACGCGGTTTTGATCTTATGAAAAAAGGCGATAAATCATTGAAGATTATTCTTGAACCTTAAGCAGTAGCGACTGAGTAATTAAATACAGTGATGAAAATCTTGAAGAGAGAGTAGTCGCTAGTGAGAAGGTGTAAAAAATGAATAATAGTTTACAAAAAGTAGGGTTACCACCCTCTCTATTATGGGGATATATCGGTGTTTTAATCTTCATGATGGGGGATGGGTTAGAGCTAGCTTGGATTAGTCCGTACTTAGTTGAACAAGGGATGACAGTGAAACAAACCGCAATCTTGACCACTTCTTATGGAGTGACGATTGCAATTGGTTCATGGTTGTCTGGTGTACTTGTAGAAATATTTGGACCACGTAAAGTAATGCTGCTCGGCACGACAGTTTACATTGTCGGTCAAATTATATTTGTAGGTGTAGCAATTCCTACCTTCAATTATGAAATTATGATTCCTTCGTATGCAATTAGAGGATTCGGTTATCCGTTATTCGCATATTCATTCTTAGTATGGGTAGCTTATCGTTCTCCCAAAGAAAGACTTGGCGCTGCAGTAGGTTGGTTCTGGTTTGTATTTACTGGAGGATTAAGTGTGTTCGGCGCATTTTATTCTTCATTTATGATCAGTACAATTGGACATATTCCAACATTATGGACGTCAATTTTCTGGGTATTGCTTGGTACTTATTTAGCAGTTGTTATGAATAAAGATAAGTTTATTATTGAGAATAAAAAAGACAGCTTTAAAGAAAACCTTAAAGATATTAGTGACGGTATTACAATATTAGGTCGAGAACCACGTGTTGCAGTAGCTTGTATCGTCAGAATTATTAATCAGTTGGCACAATATGCATTTCCATTATTCTTACCGATTTATTTATCCACAAAAGGTATTGCGACGACAACGTGGTTGAATATTTGGGGAACAATCTTTATTTCAAATATTATTTTCAATCTTATATTCGGCGCATTAAGTGACAAAATCGGCTGGAAAAATACAATCTCTTATATTGGCGGTGTTGGTTGTGCTGCCTTTACTTTAGGTCTTTATTTTATTCCAGAATGGTTTACAGGAAACGTTTGGATGGTCGGCTTAGTAGGTTTCTTATGGGGCATGTGTTTAGCAGGGTTTGTGCCAATTTCAGCACTTGTACCTTCACTTGTACCAGATGGTGAAAAAGGTCCGGCAATGGCAATTTTAAATTTAGGAGCAGGCTTATGTGTATTTGCTGGCCCTGGTTTAGTCGCACTGTTTTATGATTCTGTAGGCGTCAAAGGCATGATTTATATTATATTTGGACTTTATATAGCAAGTGCAATTATGACACGATTCTTAAAAACACCTGAAGAACGTGCAGAAAAATTATTGAAAGTTGAAAGTTAAAGGAGTGCAAATTTAATGAAGAAGATGATTAATGATCCATATGAAGTTGTGGAAGAACTTATGGATGGCTATCTCAAAGCTTACCCAAACTACATCAGACAATCAGATAAACATAGAAGAGCGTTGATTGGCAACAAACGACATCCTAATCGCAAGGTCAGCGTTTTAATTGGCGGAGGTTCTGGTCATGAACCTGGTTTCTTAGGATATGTTGGAAAAGGTATGGCTGACGGGGTGGCAATTGGTAATATCTTTGCATCTCCTTCACCGATTCCGATTCAGGCAGTAACACAAGAAATTGATTGTGGTCACGGTGTTCTTTATATTTATGAAAACTATGCTGGAGACTTGATGAATTTTGAAATGGCTGCAGAAATGACTGAAATTGAAGATGACATAGAAACAAAAGCGGTTATTGGTAATGATGATTTAGCATCATCTAAAGATTTATCAGATAGGCGCGGTATTGCTGGAGAATTATTAGTGTATAAGGTTGCAGGTGCTGCAGCAGATTTTGGCTATGACTTAGAGAAGGTAACAGCAATGGCACAAAAAGCAAATGATCAAACGCGTTCAATGGGCATTGGTTTAAAACCGTGTTATTTACCACAGACGGGTAAACCAAGTTTTGATATTGAAGATAACGAGATGGAAATCGGATTAGGACATCACGGTGAACCTGGAATTGAGAAAACGACAATTCGTACTTCACAAGAAACAGTGGATGTACTGATGACAAATATCCTGAATGAAGGCTTGTATAAAGAAAATGATGAAGTAGTTGTATTAATCAATGGGTTAGGCGCAACATCACAAATGGAACTTTATATCATTAATAATGATGTTCAAAAAGTTTTAGAAAAGCATAACATTAAAACGCATAGAAGTTATGTTGGCAACTTTATTACATCAATGGAAATGGCAGGCTTTTCTATTACATTGATGAAAGTAGATGAAGAATTAAAAAAATGTATTGATCACGAAGTTGATTGTCCTAATTTTACACAAGTAGGTGATTCGAATGATGACAAGTGAGGATTATAAGAATTATATTTTAGACTTAGCTAAAGTCTACGATGAACAAAAAGACGAGTTATGTGAATTAGATAGAAAATTAGGTGATGGTGACCACGGTGTGACAATGAATATTGGGTACCAAGCTGTGAAAAAAACAATTCATGATGAACTTCAAGACCAAAATGATATTGCGAAAATCAGTGTAGCTGTTGGTAAATCATTCTTAGATGCTGTAGGTTCATCAGTTGGACCGTTATATGCCTCTGGCTATTTAAAAGGTGGTTTAGTAACAAAAGGTATGACAGAGTTGTCAGATGATAATCTTTATGATTATTGGATCAGTTTCAGTAAAGGTATTAAAAGCAGAGGAAAGGCTGAAATTGGTGATAAAACCATGATTGATACATTAGAGCCTTTCTTTATTAAGTTGGAGGAAGAACAACAAGCAAGTACCCCTTTTAAAGATGGTTATATTTTAGCTTTAAATGAAGCGAGAAATGGGATGGAAAGTACAGAAGACATTGTGTCTAATAAAGGACGTTCAAAACGATTAGGTTATCGTTCAAAAGGATTTAAAGATCCAGGCGCGGTTTCATCATATTTGATGCTAGAAAAGTTCCAAGAATATATATAGGAGGTTTTAATTATGAGAATCGCAATTGGTGCAGACCATAATGGTTATGAAATGAAAGAAGCAATTAAAGAATTTGTAGAAGAATTAGGGCATACGGTGACAGATTATGGATGCCATCAATGTGCAGAAACAGATTATCCTGATGTAGCACAAGAGGTGGGTAAAAGTATTCAAAACGATGAGCATGATAGAGCGATTTTAGTTTGTGGCACAGGTATTGGTGTAGCCATTACAGCTTGCAAATTAAAAGGCATTAGAGCAGCACTTGCACACGATGTTTATTCAGCAGAGCGTGCACAATTAAGTAATAACGCGCAAATTATTACGATGGGTGCACAAATTATTGGGATAGAAGCAGCTAAGAAAAATGTAAAAGCATACTTAGATGTAACATGGGAAGGTGGTTCTCAACGCAAGGTTGATAAAATCGATCAAGTCGAAAAAGATGAGGAGTGATGATGTGAGTCATTCGATGTTAGATATTGTTAATATTACAGAAAAAGCTGCACTCGCATCTTATTTACATGTAGGAACGCTTGATAAAGAACTGATTGACGCTGCGGCGACGAATGTGATGAGAGAAGAGTTAAACGAGCTTGAACATGGGTATCGCGTTGCTATTGGTGAGGGTGAGATGGATGAAGCACCTATGCTGTATATTGGAGAAAAGTTAGGAAAATCTTCTGAGGTAGAGTTTGATTTAGCGGTTGATCCAATAGACGGTACTACACCAGCTTCTAAGGGGCAAGATAATGCATTATCTGTCATAGCTGTGGCAGAAAAAGACGGTTTCTTACATGCACCAGATATGTATATGAAAAAAAGTGTTGTCGCTTCTAAATTTCGAGGACTATTTAGTTTGAATGATGATTTTGATGAAATTTTAGAGCGCATGATAATAAAAAAAGCAGAATTAAATGATACATCACCTGTTACAGTGGTTATTCAAGATAGAGAACGTCATCAGGACTACATTAAAAGTGTGAAACAAAAAGATGGCAGAGTCATTTTGTTTAATGATGGTGATATTTTGAATGGCTTAAAACCATTGATTCAATCTGATGAAGTAGACTTATTTTTTAACATTGGCGGCGCACCTGAAGGTGTCGTATTGGCGAGTGCTGTAAAATGTTTAGATGGCGAAATGCAAGCACAACTTTATCCAATAGATGAAAGTGAACATCGTAGATGTGGAAAAATGGGTATTTCAGATATTGACAAAATCTATTTTGCAGATGACCTAGTAAAGTCTGATTTCATATTCTTCGTTGGTACAGCTGTTACGAAAACTGAGATTATTAAAGAAATTCAAAAGGTTAAAAATCAATATGTCACACATTCTATTATTATAGATAATATCAACAAGTCATTTCGTCTTATTGAAAATTATCACAATTCAATACCATCTTTAACATAAAAGAAAAAGGGCTTAATCATTCTATTTGAGTGATTAAGCCCTTTACTATTGTAGGTTGCTATTCATCTATTTTAAATTTTTATTCAGGTTTTAAGTCTAAAGTACCCATTTCTTCGCGTAATTCATAAATTTTATCTGGTGTTACGTCTTCGCCAAGTGGATCTACAACTTTCAATGTTGAGAATGTGCTCACAACTTGGCCGCGAATCATTTTAAGGTATTCTTGTCTTAATTCATGTTGTTCTTGTTTTTCTGAAGTGCTCAATACCATTTCTTTTTCTTTATTAGCAAGTTCATTAATTCTATCTAAAATTTTCATATTATTATTGTTCCTCCTTGATTTCGTTTGGTGGGAAATGTGGAATCACATAATCGCCCAATTCTTTCATAATATCTTGGTACGTTCTTTCATGTGTGACTAAGTTCAACATGATATGGTTTGTACCGATACGTTCATATGCTTTTAATACATTGATTAAAGTGTTTCTGCCTAATCTATAGCCACCCTTAATGGGTTTGATTTTTTCATTTGGATCTTTTGATAAATCTAATGCGAGTGGATGCATGAATGGTTTGAATACATCATTATCATGCCAGGCTTGTAGTAAAGCTTTCTGCATTTGGAATTCTTGTGGATAGAACATCCAACCATCCATATTTTCTTTAATCCAGTCTAAATCTTGTTTCGCATTTCCCGTCGCAAAGATCGGGATATGATGATGTTTTGGTAAAACTTGCAGACCAGAATCCTCATATAACTCAAAGATTGAGTTTGAAATGTTTGGAGAATGGTCTTGCCACAGTGCGTTTAAAGAAGAAACAGCATCTCTGAAATGATTATGCAAATTCTTCTCCTCGACTTTGAAAGCTGGAAACTCGAAAGAACGATCTCCAGTTGCCAGTCCCATTAAAAATCTCTCGTTTGACACCAAGTCAAGAGTAGCGGCTGCTTTAGCAACGTGAATTGGATGACGTAATGTCGCAACAATACTAGCTGTTCCGAGAGCAATTTTATTCGTTTTAGCACTGAGATAAGTTAAAAATACAAACGGATCGTAGTTTGTCGTTACGGGACCTAAGTGTGGACTATATAATGGATTGTCTCGCACAAATAGGCTTGTAAATCCAAGTTCTTCAGCATACTGCGCTAATTCTGCTTGTTGATCAAACGACAATGCGATCTTTTCAGAGTTATCAAAAGGAATGCTTAAACCTAAGGTTAAATGCCCCTTTTGAAACGTCCGCTTGAAACCATTGTGTTGTTCGATTGTTGACACGTCTATCCCTCCTAACTTGATTAATCTGACAACCTTTGGCTCTTCTAACCAAGTTGTCTACAATTATTCTACAACGTATACACAACTAACACAAACCTTATGCTCACGCGGTTTATCGATTTAGTCAAAAAAGGTCAAAAACGTTGATTTGACGCGGTTTTAAAATAAAAAACAAAAATGAAGTGTACAACTTTTAAGGCTATTTTTAACAATCATGATGATGTAAATGGAATTAAATTTCTGAATATCGGCATGGTTGAAATGATTCGGCAGTGAACATTTTAATGGTGAGCTATGATTAATCAATTCCAAATCAGTGAATAAAGAGAGAGAGGTGAAGCGTAATGAAAAAAATTCTAATAGCAGTCACAAACACATCAAAATATCCAGATTTACCACGTCCAACAGGTGCTTGGCTTGGAGAAGTTGTACATTTTGCGGACGAGTTCTATAAAGCAGGTTATGAAATTGATTATGTCAGTCCTAAAGGCGGCTTTGTGCCAATTGATCCCGCAAGTTTACAAGAAGACTTTATGTCTGATGTAGATTGGAAGTATTATACAGACCATCAATTCATGACACAATTAAATGAATCATTGAAACCAGAAGAAGTAAATCCAGATGATTATGAAGTAATTTATTACGCTGGTGGCCATGGTGTTGTATGGGACTTTGAAAAAGATAAAGGTCTCATTGAATTAGCTGAAAAAATCTATTCTAACGATGGCTATGTCACAGCTGTCTGTCATGGTCCGGCAGGTTTATTAAATATTAAAGATAATGGTCAAAACTTAATTAAAGGTAAGAAAGTCGCAGGCTTCTCTAACAGTGAAGAATCACAAATGGGTGTCGCAGATAACTTACCTTATTTATTAGAGG
The DNA here is from genome assembly GCF_003043455.1 of Staphylococcus simulans. Classification (GTDB taxonomy): domain Bacteria; phylum Bacillota; class Bacilli; order Staphylococcales; family Staphylococcaceae; genus Staphylococcus; species Staphylococcus simulans_A. The sequence continues at coordinate 8,445 of NZ_PZGG01000017.1, forward strand.
ATGCCTTAATTGATAAAGGCGCAAGCTATGAGAAAGGTGACGACTGGTCAAACTTTGTAGTATCAGACGGACGATTAATCACAGGTCAAAATCCTCAATCAGCCCAACAAGTTGCGTTAGATACGTTGAAAGCACTAGGTAAATAAAGACTGTCCGTTATTAAGGATGTCTAAATAAGATAAACAAAACCCTCTGAGTATAAGTTCATGCTCAGAGGGTTGCTTAATACTATGAGATTAACCACTTTGGATTAGTCTATTTTATTAAGTTCGTTGATGACATGTTTCATATCATCATGAATGACTAAATCTGCGTCACTGTCATAAGGTGTCACATCTTTATTAATGATGACAAGATTTTCACCTTCAAAGTTTGAGATTAAACCAGAGGCAGGTTGTACAACGAGTGATGAACCTAAGACAACGAGTGTATCTGCTTGTTTGATTTTGCTGATGGCGCTCATAATTGTCATTTGGTCTAACATTTCGCCATATAAGACGATATCTGGTCTGATTGGACTGCCGTCTTGTTCACTGTTACGTAAATGATGGTCGATGACGTAAGGTTTTGAATACTCGTCGTTAGGATTGTTGATGCTGTAGAAGCGGTTTAAAGTACCGTGCAACTCATCTACATTTTCACTGCCAGCATCTGAATGCAAACCATCAATGTTTTGTGTGATAACACCCAGAGAACGATTTTCTTTTTCTAACTGTGCAATCCATTCATGCACATTATTCGGTTTTTTATCCGCAACTAATAAATACTCATGACAGAAGTCCATAAAGCCAACAGGATTATCTTGTAAGTAGTCATGACTTAATAAATATTCCGGAGATAAGCCTTTTTCTGCGACAGCTTCATATAAACCGCCGACAGAACGGAAATCTGGAATACCACTCGCGACAGAAATACCTGCACCTGTGAAAAAGACGATTTTATTCGAACTGTCAATAATCTCTTTTAATTGCTCAATTTTAGCATTCACACTGATCACTCCATTAATTATTCAATACATCTCGTGTATTGATCTACTCATATTAATTCTAAGATTAAGGGAATGTTTAAGCAAGTTTCCATAGTGTGTAAACATCAGCAAATATTAAAGTAAGTATATATTAAGAATTCCTATAAAAAGTGAGTTTCCTCTTTGAATGATAGGTGTAAACTAATATAATGATAACTGTATAGTGATGAGGAAAGGTGAAGTGAATGAAAAAAGAGAGATACCCTGATTTAAATCATAAAAATAAACTAAGCCATTCATTTAAATTTTCAAGTGCTGTTGTATTGTTAAGTACGACATTATTAAGTTATAACTTAACGTCTGCACCTACTGTGGTGGCGGAAGACCAAACAGATGTCAAAGCAACTCAAGATACTCATACCACAACACTCAAGTCGCGTATAGAAGCAGCGAAAAAAGAAATTGATCGTATTAAAACAATGAGTGACAGTGACAAAACTAAATTCAAAACAGATATCAATAAGTCTGAGCGTGTATCACAAATAGACGCAATCTTAAAAGATGTGAAAGAGAAAGAAGCACAACTCAAAGAAGAGAAAGCAACTTCTGATTTAGAGAAAGACAATGAAACACAATCCAATACGTCTACTCAAAATGATGAACAATCAGCTTCACTATTAAAAGAAGACGCCAATCGTTCTGAGACACAAACTGAACCTAACACTACTCAAGGTAGGGAAGATACTGCTGTGTCAGATCGATTAGAAAAAGTGCGTGAAGATTTGAATCAAGCTTCACAACAAGCACAATCAAGTGATTCAAACCCTTCATCACAAGTGGCAGATGCGCAATTAAATCAGGAAAAAGCCAATCAAAGTATTGATGCATTTATCTCAGATTTAGAAGCACTTTCTCATAAAGTTGATAACGGGAAACTAAATGATGCTGAAGCAGACCGTTCTGACAATGAAGACACTAAAGCGAACGAAGAGAATACACAAGCTTCACAAGCGCTGAGTACGCTTAGACATGATATTGATCGTGTAACAACTGCACGAGAAACAACGAAACAAGATTTAGATCAATATGTCCAAAATAAAGAAGCGAACCTGCAAACTTTAGAAAACAGATTAGCTGAACGCAGTGAGATCTCACAAGATAAAGCACAACAGTTAAAAAATGAAATCGAGAAAACAAAAAGCAGTCTGAAACAACAAGATGCGATTATCTCAGACCATTTAAAATCAGCGTCTGATAACAAACAAGCTGTTAAAGATATTATTGGTAGTACTGTAGATGAACAACGTGCACAGAAACTTATTGATCGCATCGAAACGAAAGGTAAAACAGATGCGCAAATTGCGAGCCAAGTATTGAGTCAATTAGACGGACTCGGTTCATTCACAAGTGACAGTTTGCTTCAATCTATGTTTGATAAAGCGGATGACAAAGAAGCATTAATTCAGACGTTGTTATCGACGAAGTTTGATAAGAACGAAGCGGCAGATATGGCACGTCAAATTATGGCGAAACGTCCAGATAGTGCTGAACTTGTCCAATTATTAAAACAACGCTATGGTTCAGATGTTTCAGCGGATGAAATTATCGGCAACGTGATTGACCAAGCTCATAATAAACGCCAAGCGATTGAAACGATTTTAGCCACAAAATTCAATGATGCGAAAGCACGTGCACTAGCGAATGTCATTGCGAAGAAAGACGATGCGAAAGCTGAATTGTTAAGTGTTCTAAAATCAGGCCTAGATCAACCGTTAAATGATTTACTTCAAGCCGACAGTGATATCACAAGATTAAAATCAGATATCCGTCATATCTTTGATCCATTAAAAGATACACCAAGCTTGCTAGGTCAGTCTAACGGAAGTCTACTAGATAAAGGATTACTAGGCGGTAAGTCTGGTTTGTTCGGCGGACCAAGTCTATTAGACAAACTAGCGAATGGTGGCAGCTTGTTAGATGGTATTCCTGATATTCCGAATCCATCACAAGGTCGCGCGTTATCATTAGGCAGTTCATCTGATGATTTCTTAAGCGGACTATTTGATGACGAAGGTAACTTTGATTTACCAGCCACAGGTGAAATTGCGAAGAAATCTGCTTTACCATTAGGTGTTGCGTTAATTATCATCGGCGGCGGTCTTACATGGTATGTGAAACGTCGTAAAGCGAAACAATCTTAATAAGTAATAATCGAGTTAAAACAAATACGCTCCATTCAAAACCAGTTTCTTGGTCCTTTGAATGGAGCGTTACTTTTGTATTATTTATCTTGTCCTTCAATATAACTTAATTCTGAAGCATCATCTGCGTCAATTGTTCTATAAGAAATCACACCTAAACCTTGAACGTTAGATTCAGAAATGACAATAGAACCATCGCTGTTTACTTTTTCTACGAAAGCAACATGACCATAGATACTGTCTGCACCTTGTTGGCCAGCTTCAAAGACTACTGCAGTGTGTGCTTTAGGTGTAGAAGACACATCGTAACCTTTACGTTCTGCACGGTTATTCCAATTACGTGCGTCACCTAAATCACCGCTGATCGTTTTGTTGAATTGCGGCATACGGTTATAGACATACCATGTACATTGACCGTGTGGATAAGGCATATTGTCTGTAGTTTCCGCAAACGGCTTGAAGTCGCCTTCATGATTTTCGTCGCTTGGTTGATAGTCTGCAAGATCTGGCATTGTTTTCTTATCAAAGCGCGTTAAATCGTAATGCTTAATCAAGCTGTTCAATTTATCTGCATAGCGTGTATCTGTCGCATAAGTACGTGACAAGTGTCTTGTCGCATCACGATATGTTGCCGCTTCGCTTTTCCAAGTCGGTTGATAAATTGTAGGATTACCATCGATACCGTTTTTGATTAAGTCAGCATAATCTTCAAGTGATTCTTTTTCACTTGGGTAACTGCGGAATGCGGCTGAAATTTGATACATACTGCTTCCACTGTCTTCTAATGTATTGAAGTTTGCGGAATTTCCTTTATAAGCCCCTTTAATTCCGAACAAGTTATAATGTGGTGCACGTGCTAATGTACTATTACCTGAATCAGATTCTAAAATGGCTTGCGCAATCATCACAGAGGCATAGATATCTTCATCTTGGCCAACGTCATGGGCATCTTTCGCAATTGTTTTAATAAAGTCTCGTGTGTCTTTATTTTCAGCTACTGCGATATCACCAGATTCACTATCATCACTAGAGAGATTCGGTAATAATTCAAATGTCGCAGTTGTTCTGATATCTGAACGGTTTAAACCATCTTCAAAAGATTGAGCTGGTTTTTTCTTATTCTCCAATTGTGCTTTTGAAGGCAACTGTGGGTTGGAAGTATTGCTTGTATTATCTTGATTCGTTTCTTGTTTAGATGTATCTTCAGATTGCTTATTAGATTTGTTGTCATTTTGTTTTTGTGCGTCATAATCTGCTTTATTTTGTTTCGCATCTTCACTGTATTGATCCAAAATAGATTCTAAGACACGGTCATCTGCTTTCGAAGAAGTGTCGTCTGTATCGTTCTTAGATTTTGTTGCTGTTGAATCAGATGTGGTTTGGTTATCAGCTGCATCTTCATTGTTTGAATTTGTTTCTGTTTCTTTAGTTTGTGTTGTTTGGTTAGAGTCATCAGCTTGTTTTGGTTGTGCTGCGTCTTTGTTTTCTGTTGTTTGTTCAGTGTCTGCTTGATTATTATTTGTGACATTGTTGCTGGCTTCATCTAATTTATTAAAGATATCTTGGTCCTCTTGAGAAGCTTCAGGTGTTGTATTTGAAGAAGTGTCAGATGACTGTTCTTGGTTAGACGGTGTGTCTTCTTTTGGTGTTGTTTCGTTTGGTATAGCTGCACTGTCTTCTGATTGTTTATCTGTTTCAGTTGGTGCTTCTTCAGTCGGCGTTTTTGTTTGTGGTTGACCTTGATAATAGGTTTCATATTGATTGTCTAAAGTTTGTTCGTTGCTAGTGTTAGAGTCGCTTGTCTCTTGATTGGTATCCGTAGATTCGGAATGGTTTGAATAACTTGGGAAGAGACGGTTGAATAGGCTTTCGAAGCGGCTAGATGACGCTTGTTTCGGTGTAGATTTAAAGAAGTCTAAGGTATGTGCGTCATAATCTGACTCAACTTCATTTCGTGTTGTGTTATCTGAAGGTGTTGAAGATGTATCTTTTGATTGTGTTTTTGTTTCAGATTCTGACTCAACATCATCTTTTTCATCTGATTTTTGAGATGTGTCTGAATCAGATGATCTCTCTTTAGATGCTTTATGTGGTTTAGATGTTTCTTTTTGATTTTCTTGTGTTTCTTGTTTAGTGTTTGAGGCACGGTCTGAAGATGATGCATCAGACTGTGAAGGTGCCGTGATTTTATCTGTTGTTTCTGCTTGTACATCACTTAAAAGGAAGGATGGAACTAACAATGAAGTAGAAAGCATACAGACCAATAGTTTTTGTTTCTTCATGGAAATACCTCTCTTAAAATATATTAGTTTACTGTGTACAAACGGATGTTTGACTTGGTACACTAAAAGCAGTATTATGACTAGTTGTTGATAGTTGTTAACTTTTAAAGAGTGACCCTACTAATGAGGCCATTATATCAATTTATTCAAGAGAAACAAACAGTAATTTGAAATTAATGCGAAACCAAAATAGATAGAAAAATTTTAGAGGTGTACAAATGAAGAACGCGATAAAGCTGTTCCTGATGGATTTAAAGAAAATTATCAAGCACCCGTCCGTTTTAGTGATTTTAGGCGGTATAGCGATATTGCCGTCTTTTTACGCATGGTTCAACTTAGATGCGACTTGGGATCCCTACGGTAATACGAAAAATATTAAAATCGCAGTCGTCAATGAAGATAAAGGTGATAAAGTCCGAGGCAAACGAATCAATGTCGGGGACACCATTGTCGATAACCTGAAGAAAGATGACCACTTTGACTGGGAATTTGTCAGTCGGAAAAAAGCGGACCATGATTTGAAAATGGGTAAGTATTACGCCGCAATGTACATACCAGACAAGTTTACACACGAAATTACTGGAACACTGAGAAAAGACCCGCAACAAGCGAACGTTGAATACAAAGTGAACCAGAAATTAAATGCGATTGCGCCGAAGATGACAGATGCCGGAACGAGTGCAATTGTTCAAAAAGCGAATGAACAATTTAATGAAACAGTAACGAAAGCATTGTTAGATGAAGCCAATCGTTTAGGTGTAAAACTTGAGGAAGAAATCCCGACGATTAATAAGATTCAAAAAGCAGTGAAGACTGCGAATGATTCAGTACCGAAAATTAATGAGTTTGCGAAAAAGATTCTATATCTTGACCAAAACCAAGATCAATTAGATGAATACGCAGATAAATTCCGAGGGTTGAATCAATATAAAGGAGATATCTTAGACGCGCAAGATAAATTAAACGCAGTGAATTCAGCCATCCCAGCATTGAACGAACGTGCAAAGTTAATCTTAGCGTTAAATGAGTATTTACCGAATATAGAACGTGCATTAGATGTTGCGTCAAATGATGTGCCGCAAGCTTTTCCACGTATCAATCGTGGTGTAGACATCGCAAGTAATGGTGTCACAGCTGGTAAACAAGGTTTAAAAGAAGCACAAGGTTACTTATCAGCAGTGAAACAACGAGTAGGCAGTTACCAACAAGTGATTGATAATGCACAAGAAGTCGATCAAAATGTGCAAAATGAGTTAAACCGCAGAGCACAAACTGCACCGCAAAGTACGACAAACAATGGACGTTACTCAAATATTCGTACGTCACAAATGAGTACTAACGGTGAAGATTCAAACAACACGGATACGATTAATCCAAACGATGCGAATGCGATGGAATCATCATTATCAAAAGCACTCTTAGCACTCTCACAACAAACAGAACAACAATCAGAAGCAAGTCAGCAAGATTTAGCAGCGTTAGAAGAAGTGACTTATGGTATTTTAGCGTCTGACAAACCTCAAGAATTTGAAAGTACATTAGATAACTTGATTGAACGTCTGCAAGTGACAAGCAAGACTAATCAACAACTGATTGATATCTTGTCTGAACTTGAAAACCGTGAGCATGTTGACTTATCTAAAGAAATTCAAACATTAGAAGCTGCGAATAACAGAGTCAATCATGTGATTAAGCTTCAAAATCAATTGAGAGATGCCTTGAAACAAGGCAGTTCTGGTAAAGCTGAAGCAGTAAAATTATTAAAAGAAATTCCGAATGTTAATGATGCATTAAGTGATTTAAGAAACTATATAAAATCAGACTTGAATCAACGCTTAATCAACGTGTCACAAGACATTATGGCTGTCTTGAATACAGGAGAAGCAAAACTTTCTACAGTTCAATCTAAGCTGAATACGATTCAACAAGTGATTGATGAAGGCCAATCTATTTTAGATGTCGCAGGTGATCGTATTGAGACGATACAAAGTGTTTTACCGCAATTAGAACAACGTTACTTAAATGCGGTAGCGACTGCACAACGTTATTATCCGCAGTTTAAACAAGGGGTTGAACGTGCCGCATCATTCGTTAGAAATGACTTACCTGGTCTAGAACAACAACTTGCGGATACTACCGCAACGGTTAATGCGAATCTGCCGACATTGTTCGATCGTTATGACCGTATTGTGCAATTGTTAGATGAAAATCAACCGCAAGCGAAAGAAGATCTGCATAAGTTAGCTGAATTTATCAGAAACGACTTGCCGGATCTTGAGAAAGATTTAGCGAAAGCTAACAAGCTCTTTGATGAAGTGGAAGATGATGACGCAGTAGATAAGTTAGTGGATTTACTGAAAAATGACTTGAAGAAACAAGCAGATGTCATTGCGAATCCGATTAAGATTCATGAAAAAGATATCTTCCCAGTCAAAGACTACGGTTCAGCAAGTACACCATTCTACACAGCATTGTCTATTTGGGTCGGTGCGTTATTGATGGTGAGCTTATTGACGACAGATAATAAACATGTTGCGGACTTGCCGGGTATTACCACAAGAGAAACTTATTTAGGAAAACTTGGTCTGTTTTATATTATCGGTATCCTTCAATCGTTGATTGTTTCTATTGGAGATATTGTGATTTTGAAGGCCCAAGTTGAACATGTGGCATGGTTTATCGGGTTATCTGTGATTATTTCACTCGTCTTTGTGACGATTGTTTATACACTGGTTTCATTACTAGGAAACCCTGGTAAAGCGTTAGCGATTATCTTGTTAGTCTTACAAATCGCAGGTGGGGGCGGAACGTTCCCAATTGAAGTTACACCGCAGTTCTTCCAAGCGATTCATCCATACTTGCCGTTTGCGTATGCGATTGATGTGATGAGAGAAGCGGTCGGTGGCTTTGTGCCTGAAATTTTAACGAAAAAACTAGTGATTCTTCTGATCTTCGGCATTGTATTCTTTATTATCGGTATTATCTTTAAACCGATCACTGATCCGATTATGAGAAAAGTGTCAGAGAAAGCAGAAGAAAGTGATGTTTTAGAATAAGATAAAACAATATAAACGCAGTAAATAGGAGACTTGAAGTCAGCTTTGATTTCAGGTCTCTTTTTATATTTTTGCTGATCTTAAAGAACGCAATACTTTATATGAATTAACAAATTATTTACTTAAAATTAATTTGAGATATTCAATTGATTGTGGGTATAATGACCCTAACAAACAAGGGGAGGGTTACGATGGAAAATCAACCGAATCAAATTATTGAAAGCTATAAACAATTTTGGACTCGCTTTTTAGATGTGAATGGACGCTCAGATCGAGCGGATTATTGGCATCCATTTTGGATTAACTTTTTAATTTCAACTGTTTTAGGGGCACTTTCAGGAGGTTTATTAAGCAGTATCTTTGCCATAGCGATTATCATCCCATCTTTCACTGTGATGGTAAGACGTTTGCATGACACGAACCGTACAATGCTATTTGCGATTATTTCATATATCAGCGGTTTTATCGCTTCAGTTGGAACACTTGTTTTCTTCTTTGGTGTTGTCTTGGCAGCAAATGCGAGCGAAGGTTCGGTACTAGGTGCCACAGCATTCGCAGGTGTCTTCGGCATTGTGGTTGCTGGTTTAGTCACACTTTATATTATCTACTTATTGGTGCTACCAGGGGACAAAGCGCCGAATAACTACGGTGATGGCGGCAGTAATAAAGCTGTTTCAAACAACCCATTAGCACAAGATGTAGAAGTTGAATAATAAACAGTTAATTTAAACATATCATTGAATATAAACTAAGAAGCTCTGAAGGATATCAGTAATTAGATTTCCTTTAGAGCTTCTGTCCATTTTAGATCAAATGTTATTTAAACAAGTTGTGTTTAAAGATTGTGATTAATGGCGTAAATCAATAACCATACGGCCGTTGATTTTGCCTTCTTCCATTTCTTTAAAGATATCTTGAACATCTTCCATTGGGCGTAATTGTGTTTTTGGTACGACTAGACCTTCAGCACCAAATTGGAAAGCTTCTTTCAAGTCTTCACGTGTACCTACTAGTGAACCTACTACGCGGATACCGTCTAATACTAAACGTGGAATTGATAAGTCCATAGATTCTGTTGGTAAGCCGACTGCGACTACAGTACCGCCAGCACGTACAGATTCAACAGCTGCGTTGAAGGCTTGTTTAGCAACCGCTGTAACAACTGCTGCATGTGCACCGTCTACATGTTCTTGAATGTATTTTGCGACATCTACTTCTTTAGGGTTTAAAGTAACATCTGCATCGTATTGTTTCGCAAATTCAAGTTGACTGTCATTGATGTCTACTGCGATAACTTTAGCGTTAAATACTTTTTTCGCATATTGTAAAGCTAGGTTTCCAAGTCCGCCTAAACCGAATAAGACAAGCCATTCACCAGCGCGTACGCCTGATTCTTTAATTGCTTTGTATGTTGTGACACCTGCACATGTGATACTGCTGGCAGCTTCTGATGATAAACCATCTGGAACTTTAACAGAATAGTCTGCAGTAACGATACATTCTTGTGCCATACCGCCATCTACAGAATAACCAGCGTTTTTAACTTCGCGGCATAGTGTTTCACGACCTGTAGTACAATATTCACAGTGGCCGCATCCTTCAAAGAACCATGCTACACTTGCACGATCTCCTACTTTTAAGCTTGTAACACCTTCAGCGACTTCTTTTACAATACCGATACCTTCATGACCTAAAATAGTGCCAGTCACATCGCCAAAATCAGCGTGGGCAACATGTAAGTCTGTATGACAAACACCACAACATTCCATGTCTAATAATGCTTCACCGTATTTCAAAGGGCGTAATGTTCTCTCAGTAACTTGGGGTTGATGATCTTTACCTACTACTATTGCTTTCATTTAGAAAACCTCCTTACTTAATCAATACTATTATATTAATATTGAGAGCAATAAGGTTATCGTAAATAAGGCTAATTTAGTAACTTTTACATAGGTATTTAAGCGTTAAAGATAGTGTTCTGAGACATATCTACTTAGCACGTTAGACATAATATTTGAAGATCTTAACAAGATTAAGTGTAAGGCATCATCTAATCTAATAATATCTCCTTCTCTAATATCATTGAGGTTATCTTCAGCCATGTCTTCAGGTTGTACGGTTAAATCTTTATTTAAATCTAATGGATAATCTAAAGCGGTCAACAACGTCAATAGTTTAGTTAAGCTTGCGGGATTATTACGCGCATTACCGTTTTTAGAAATAAGAATTTCTGGTTTGAAACGTGTGAATAAATAAGGATTATATGAAGGATATTTTAAAACTGTATAAGCTGTTGTATCTACACCATCTAGAGACCCTTTATTTAAGAGATAATCTATAAGTAATTTAGCTTGATGGAATCGATTACCTCTCGCTTTGAGCAATGTGACGATACAAACACTTTCACCGTCATAAATTAAAAGACTTAAATTTTTAATAAAGCCCACAGTTCCAGTTTTGCCACCTAAAATATCGTAATATTGATTCAATTTTTCGTTGTCTATTCTTGTTGTGAGATCCATGCGTCTCGCATTAGGTCCTTTCACCCAAAATGAATAATGCTGTTTCTTCCAAATTCTCACAATATCCACATTTGCACTTGCATGTAGTGTTAATAATGACAGATCATAACTCGTTGATAGTTGATACTTTTCCGTTAAACCCGTAGGGTTTTTAAACATAGAACGAGACATCCCAATACTAGCTGCTTTTTCATTCATCTTCTCAACAAACATTTGAATAGTTCTTATTTTTTTCACACTAATGCTCCTTTGTTGTAATTATCAATATATTGCTATTGTATATCAATCAAAAAGAAATAAGTTGCGTATATAAAAGTTGTAGAAAATTTGTTGAAAAAGCGCAGAGAAATAATGATTAAATAAAAACTCAACGAAATTTGGAAAAGCTAATTTCGTTGAGTTGAAAATTATATATTTATTGGGCAGTGAGACCACCATCTATTACAAATTCAGAGCCAGTAGAATAAGAGGCATCATCAGATGCTAAGAAACAAACAAGGTTTGAAACTTCTTCTGCTTGAGCAACGCGTCTCATAGGAATTGTTTTTTCGAATGCTTTAACCGCTTCTCTTACATCTTCTTGCTCTAACATAGGTGTTTGAATGACACCTGGGTGTACAGAGTTAACACGAATATTAAAAGGCGATAATTCTTTCGCAACCGCTTTTGTCATACCTCTGACTGCGAATTTTGTGTCGGTATAACCAATGGCTCCACCCACTAGACCATTCATAGAAGATATATTAATAATTGAACCACTACCTTGTTGTTTCATAACTTCAGATACGGCTTTGATACCTAAAAAGACAGAAACTTGGTTAATATTTACAATTTTTAAATAGTCATCTAATGTAATGTCTTGAAGGGTCTTATTATAGGTAATACCTGCATTGTTTACTAAAACATCAATTCGCTTCCATGTTTTTAAAGTCTCATCTATGACATGTTGCCAATCTGCTTCTTTTGAAACATCTTGTTGAATAAATATCGCATTCTCTCCTAAAATTTCAGCAGTTTGTTGCCCTTTTTCTTTATTTAAATCAGTAATCACGACTTTAGCGCCCTCGGCAATAGCTTTCTTCGCATGTACTTCACCCATACCTTGAGCACCACCAGTAATAATGAGTACTTTATCAGTAAGTCTTCCCATTTAAAACATCCTTTCATATCTCTGTCTATTTTAATTGTAGACCTCTTTATAATGGCATGCTAAAGATGTGACTATATAATGATTCTTATTATGACTTTAAGGCCTTGTTTTTGTACAGTGCATAACGTCTTACTAACTCAATTGTCATCATCCATACTACATGACCAAATAGTTCAGATAGATGTTCGTCAAATGGTTGATCCCAAGGTGCTGGAACAGTTTGAATGATAGGCATAATTAATAAATGAAAAGCTATCCATATAAAGACGCCGAATAGAGCGCCATAACCTGCATAAACAACTGGATATTTTTTAGCTAAATAAATATAAATTATTGCAATTACAATAGAGAAACTATAATGAACAATGAAGCTGACCCACGGTAACATTTGTTCTGAAAATTGATAGGTTTGATGTGTAAAATCTTGAGAAAATCCAAATTGCTGCAATAACTGTTGAGGGGGGTTAGTCGCGTTTCTTTCTGGAGTACGAGGTGGAAACATGACTTCCCATCCTAATTTGACAATACCTGATAATAATCCTGCAATGACTGCAGTGTAGATAAATTGAAATGTAGAATTTGTTTTTTCTTGATTCATATAATTCTCCTCCTTAACAATAACTTTATATTAGCATGGTTAGGTTGTGTATAATATAACAAATTCAAGAAACGTGAAGACCAATTAGCAGGATAAGAAATTGTGTTTAATATAAAAGATAGGAATTTTTATTAAAGTGCTTTAAACTAAATGTAATAAATAGGAGGTGGTTTCTATGATTGAAAGACAAATTAAGTTAATACAACTTTTTATTAATAATGCTGAACAGTATCTTACGTCTGACGACATAGCCACTTTCTTGAATGTATCAAATCGTACCACGAGAAATGATATTAAAGCAGTGAATACAAACTTTATGAAAGATTTGATAGTCAGCGTAAAATCAAGAGGTTATCAAATCAACACTGAGCAATATACTATTAAAAAAATTGAAAGACGACTCGAAGAATATACAGATAGAGACCATAAAATACTAGTAACTTTAGGTTATCAACTATTAATGAATGATACTCAATTAACATTACATCAATTAGAAAAAACGTATCATCTGACTAAGAAAGAATTACTTGATTATATTGGACGTATTCATGCCTGGTGTGAAAAGTTTGATGTAGCTATCAATGTTAAGCCCCGTAAAGGTATAGAAGTAGTAGGAAGTCAGACTAACCTAAACAATGCCACACTTCATTTAAATCAGCTTTCTACACGTAATCATCGTGTAGAGTCACTTATATTAGACGAGTTACCTAGAGCACATGTAGATACAATCACACAAATTATAAAACGTAATCTCAATGACTTTGACATTAAAACTTCAGATATTCAAGTTGAACAGTTATTAATTCATTTGATTTTAATTATGAAGAGAGGCTTTACAGAGAATATCAACGGGGGATTAAATGAAGAAGCATTATTAATTTCAAAGAAAATTATTGAAGAAATAAACCTTAAGTTAGGCTACACTTTAAATTTACAAGTGACTAAACTGTTTTCTTTTTTTATCAGCTATCACTTTAATAAGTTCGACTTAGGCGTGCAACAACTATTTATAGAAAGCTATATTAACCGAATGATTGAACGTATGGAAGAACGAGTAGGCGTACACTTTACGCAAGACCAAGTGCTGAAAGAGAACCTCTATTCCCATTTTGGACGGACGTATTTAAGAATTATGAAAGAAGTTTACCTTAACAATCCACTGACTAAAGAAATTAAAGCACTATATCCGTTCATTTTTAACGTACTTTATGATATTGGGCAACAAATGACAGAAGAAGCGGGTGTAGAATTAACTGAGGATGAGATTGCCTTTCTGACAATACATTTTCAATCTTCAATTGACCGTAATGAACAACACCATTTAAATGTGGTAATTGCTTGTTATTATGGAATTGGTATCTCTCAATTACTTGCTACAAAAGTTTCGAAGTTAAGTGAGCATATTAAAGTTAAAGATACGATTAGATTGGAAGATATCGATCAGTATGATTTCACAGGAATTGATATGCTCATCACAACCCATGATATTACTATTGATCAACTTGCAAAAGATGTAGAGTTACTTCAGGTGTCACCGCTTTTAAGCGATGATGATAAGCATCAATTAGAAACATTTATGGCTAAAAAGTTAAAACCAGCTATGAAGTCAGATGAATTTTCAGGTGTGAACTTTATAGTTGAAACAGAAGGGGAAAAAGCATTTAACACTGCTTCTATATTTGAAAAGGCACAAGACATACTGAGTAATAATCATGCTGTATTAGAAGGGTACATCGAAAGTGCTTTAGAACGTGAGAGAATGTCTTCAACCTATATAGGAAATCAAGTTGCTATACCGCATGGCAATCCTGAGAAAGTATTAAAGTCTCATGTCATTGTTTTTAAAAGCACTAAAGGTTTCTATTGGAAAGAGCATCAAGTTAAATTAGCTTTCTTTTTAGCAACGACTAAACAAGATATTCAGCTTACAAAACGTATTATCCAAACTATCGCGCAACTGGATGAAAAAACTATAGATGAGCTTATGTATCTTGAATCACAACCATTTAAAACTAAATTAATGAAAATGATTAAAGGATAATTGCCACTAGTAACGGTAATTATCTTTTTTTATGTCTTAGTGTTAGCGCTTACACTTTAACTAAGGAGCGTGATTCACATGAAAATATTAGCGATTACGTCTTGTCCAAATGGTATCGCTCACACATATATGGCTCAAGAAAAATTAGAGCAAGCAGCTAAAGAGATGGGTGTAGATATCAAAGTTGAGACACAAGGCGGCGTGGGTGCAGAAAATGTATTAACAGCAAAAGAAATTAAAGAAGCAGACGGTATTATTATTGCGGCAGATAGACAAGTAGACTTATCACGTTTTAACGGTAAACGTTTAATTAACGAAAATGTCAGAGAAGGCATACATCATCCAAAAGAATTAATACAACGCATCATCGATCAAGATGCACGTATTTATCATCATGAAGGTGCTTCAGAAGATGACAGTTATGAAGAAGAAGAGAAGAAGAGCGGCGTACAAATGATTTACCAACACTTGATGAATGGTGTGTCATTTATGGTGCCTTTCATCGTCGTTGGTGGATTATTGATTGCCATTGCCTTAACGCTTGGCGGTGAACCTTCAGCTAAAGGTTTAGTCATTCCAGATGATTCATTTTGGAAATCTATAGAGAAAATCGGAGCATTGTCATTTAGCTTTATGGTACCAATACTAGCAGGTTATATCGCCTATAGTATTGCAGATAAACCAGGACTCGTACCAGGTATGATTGGCGGTGCTATTGCAGCAGACGGAAGTTTCTATGGCAGTGAAGCTGGTGCAGGATTCCTAGGCGGTATCGTTGCTGGTTTCATCGCTGGTTATGTTGCGAAATGGATTAAAAACGTCAAAGTGCCTAAAGCTATGGCACCAATTATGCCGATTATCATTATTCCAATTTTAGCTTCATTAGTAGTTGGATTAATCTTTGTCTTTATTATTGGTGCTCCAATTTCAGGTGTATTTACAGCTTTAACTGGTTGGTTAAAAGGTATGCAAGGCGCGAACATTGTTGTCCTCGCACTCATTATTGGTGCCATGATTGCATTTGATATGGGTGGTCCAGTTAACAAAGTAGCTTTCTTATTCGGTTCAGCATTAATTGCTGAAGGTAACTATGCAGTAATGGGTATGGTAGCGGTTGCGGTATGTACGCCTCCAATTGGTTTAGGATTAGCAACATTTATTCAAAAACGTAAATTTAATAACTCAGAACAAGAGATGGGTAAAGCGTCATTCACAATGGGGTTATTCGGTATTACTGAAGGCGCGATTCCATTCGCTGCGCAAGATCCACTTCGTATCATTCCAGCAAATATGATTGGTGCTATGGTAGCAGCAGCTATCGCAGCTTTAGGTGGCGTAGGAGACAGAGTAGCTCACGGCGGTCCTATTGTTGCAGTACTTGGTGGCATTGAGCACGTATTGTGGTTCTTCGTTGCAGTTATTATCGGTAGCTTAATCACAACAGCAACAGTTTTATTATTCAAAAAAAATGCACCGGCTGCAGTACTTGAAGGAGAAGGTGTAACAACGGAACTTTCTGATGAACAAGATACGCGAACAAACACAACTCAAACAAAAACAGAGCCGGTACATGCAGATACAAATACACAAGAAACAAAAGAAGATACTGTTTTCCATAAAAGCCTAATTGAATTAACAAACAGTGAAATGAAACGTGATGATGTGATTGATCGACTCATCACAGAACTAAAAAATCAAAACTATGTTGAAGAATTTGATCAAGTTAAATCCTCTGTATTAAAACGTGAATCTGAATCTACGACAGCCATCGGTATGAACGTAGCCATTCCACATGCGAAATCAGATGCAGTCAAACAACCTGTAGTTGCAGTATTACAAAATAAAAACGGTATTGAGTGGGAAAGTTTAGATGGCTCATTACCTAAGATTGTTTTCTTAATCGTTGTACCTAACAACAGTAATGATACACATCTGAAATTATTACAACGCTTATCTAAGACTCTTATGGACGATGAAACACGCGAAAAATTAATTAATGCAGAAGATAAAGAGACAATTTACGACATACTAAAAGCAATATAAAGGATGATAACGTATGGTATTATTTCTAAAAACAGTATTTCAAGAACGTATTTGGGGAGGCACAGCCTTAAAACAATTTAATTACGACATCCCAAATGATTTAACAGGTGAATGTTGGGCAATTTCAGCCCTGCCACATGGCTCAAATGTGATTGAGAATGGTGAGCATCAAGGTAAAACGTTAGAACAAGTGTGGAATGAAGATAGAGCATTGTTTGGAAATGACCAAAGAGACGAGTTTCCACTTTTAACAAAAATTTTAGATGCGAATGATAAATTATCTGTTCAAGTTCATCCAGATGATGCATACGCGAAAGCACATGAAGGCGGCTATGGTAAGACTGAGTGCTGGTATATTTTAGACGCTAAAGAAGATGCAGAAATTATATATGGCGTTAATGTAGAAAATCAAGAAGATTTAGAGCGTATGATAGATAATAAAGAATTCGAAGGTTTATTCCATAAAGAAAAAGTAAAACCTGGTGATTTCTATTATGTACCAGCAGGTACCGTTCATGCGATTGGCGCAGGGATATTAATTTTAGAAACACAACAATCATCTGATACAACGTATCGTATTTATGACTATGACCGTAAAGATAAGCATGGTAATACACGTGAATTACATCTTGAACAAAGTAAGGCAGTCATCGATGTAAACCAAATAAATCCTAATACAAAACCAATTCATGAAACACGCGATGGACAAGCATTTACACAATTTGTATCAAATGAATTCTTCACTGTAGAGAAATGGGATATTCAGGGTGAATTGATTTTCAAAAAGCCATATGAGTATTGTTTGATCTCTGTGATTGAAGGAAGCGGAGAAGTAATTGTAGATGGCCAATCAAACACTATAGACAAAGGTACACATTTTGTCATAACTTCAGAAGATTTAGATATCACATTCAAAGGTGATATGAGTATTATAGTAAGTCATCCATAAATATTTGTATGAACTAATGAAGAGTTGAGACAGTTTTGGCTGTTTCAGCTCTTTTTTTACTTCGCGAGAAAAAATATTACATTTAAAAATTATAAAGTAATTTATAGATAAAGATGGTATAATATCCAAGAGTAAAGAACCTTGCATGAAATAAAGAGAAGTATGTGAAGCCGCCTCGAGCCTTAAATGGAGTTATCGGGGAGGTGATAGTATGGATATTACGCTAATAGAAATTCATTTGAATTTTGAAAATGTATGTTCCGTTGTTTTAGTGACTTTTTTGCTAAAAGCAGCTATCAATAAGATGGCAAAAAAATAACTTCTGTACTTAATTGCGCTTAGTACAGAAGTTAACTAACCATTTAGGTTCGTTAGAGTTTCACAACCCTGATTGTGAGCCTTTACTCGGAACTAAGTAAGTTCCAGCTTACTTAGCTCTTTTTATTACATTTTTATCATATCAATATTGTACAAGATA
Source organism: Staphylococcus simulans (assembly GCF_003043455.1). Lineage (GTDB taxonomy): Bacteria > Bacillota > Bacilli > Staphylococcales > Staphylococcaceae > Staphylococcus > Staphylococcus simulans_A. The sequence continues at coordinate 26,732 of NZ_PZGG01000017.1, forward strand.
AGTCAAATGAAAATATATACACGGTACCCTAATATGATTGAGTCTCTAGTAGAGTGCATTATAAAAGTCTAATAGTTGCTGTCTAAATTGGATCAATTAAAAACCACCTCGAACCTTTAATAAAGCAATCGAGGTGGTTTTATCTAACTTGTTTTAATAATAATTAAAAGCGGACGTTCCATTGTTACAGTCACGTACGCACTAAAAAGCAGCTATCAATAAGATAACAAAAAATAACTTTTGTACTAACCACGATTAAGTACAGAAGTTAACTAACCATTTAGGTTCGTTAGAGTTTCACAAGATCCATTGTGAGCCTTTACTCGGAGCTAAGTAAGTGACAGCTTACTTAGCTCTTTATATCGCATTTATATAATATAACAATATTACAATACAAGTCAATTAAAATATAAAATAATTTTTACATATCAATATAGGAGCGGCTTGAACATATGGTTAAAATAGCTTCGAAGTGGTAAAACTCAATGCGTTAAGTTTCTTTATTGAATCTTAAGTTGATAAAATTGAGACGTAACATTTTTGGAATACTGAATAATTTTTTGTTTGTGAAGGTAAGAGAGATGGAGGAATGGAAATGAGCAAAAAATTTATTAACGCATCAATTTATAAACATGGCGATGCATCTGAAATCTTAGTAGAGAACGGCAAGTTTGCGGCGTTCGGTAATGATTTAGGTGACGCTGATGAAGTCATCGATTTACAAGGACGTTTAGTGCTGCCACCTTATGTAGATTCACACTTGCATTTAGATTACTACTTTACAGGACAAGATCCTAAAATCAAAAACGAATCAGGTACGCTATTTGAAGCGATTGATTTATGGAATGATTATAAAAAAGGTACGACAAAAGAAGAAATGAAAGAACGTATGCGTAAAGCAGTCAATGATGTCGCAAGCTATGGAACACAATATATCCGTGCGCAAACAGACTGTACAGACCCTAATTTAACAGGGATTAAAGCGGCAATCGAAGTCAGAGATGAATTGAAAGATAATATCACGATTCAAGTAGTCGCATTCCCACAAAACGGTATGTATTCATTCGAAGAAAACGGTAAAACAGGCCGTGACTTAGTAGAAGAAGCATTGAAACTAGGTGCTGACTGTGTCGGAGGTATTCCGCATAACGAATGGAGTCCTGAAGATGGTGCAGAATCAGTGAAAGAAATCGTACGTCTCGCAATCAAATATGACAAATTGATTGATGTACACTGTGATGAAACAGATGACGCAGAAGCACGTTACCTCGAACAATTGAACGCAGAAGCAATGAAACAAGGCTATGGTCCTTATACGACAGCTTCTCACACTTGTTCATTCGGTTCAGCGGATGATGCGTATGCATTCCGTATGATGGGCTTATTCCGTCAATCTGGCTTGAACTTTGTTTCATGCCCGACAGAGAACTTGTTCCTGCAAGGACGTCAAGATACGTATCCTAAACGCCGTGGTTTAACACGCGTAAAAGAATTTGTAGATAACGATATCAATGTCGCATTTGGTCAAGACTCTATCGTAGACCTATGGTATCCAGCAGGTTCAGGTAACTTGATGAATATCTTAGATAATGGTCTGCATGCGACTCAATTAATGCGTGAACAAGACTTCCCACGCAACTTTGATTTAATCACTTACAACGGTGCACAATTAATGCGTATTGAAGATGAATATGGTTTAGATGAAGGCAAACCTGCTAACTTTATTGTAGTAGATGCGCCAACAGTATTTGAAGCACAAAGACGTCGCTCAGACTGCCTAGCGTCTGTACGTCATGGTGAATACTTGTTCAAGAAAGCACTACCTAAATATGAAACAGAACTAGATGTCACACGTAAAACAAAATAAAAATATGATTCGAAAAAATGAGCGGAACCTGTGAGATTCCGCTCATTTTATATATATAGAATGATTATCTACGTCGTTTCACAATAATATAGATGATCGCAGTCAGTAATATGACACCGCCAATCATGACAAGCGCACCTAAAATCAAAGTACCCCAGTGTGTCACCGGTTCAACTTCAACAGAAGGTGCATGATAACCTTTAAGGAATTTTCTAGGATAGTCTACTTTTAATTGTTCATCTTCAATAATTTTCAAGTCATATTTAGCTTTATCTTTAGGCACCAGATCATATAAGTCTTTTTTAACTTCATACGTTTTACCATCAATCTCATGTTCGCCTTTAGAGATGACTTTACGGTATTCATAGTTTTTGAAAGCTTCCTCCGTTAAAGCATTCGCAAGTTTTTGTCGTGCATGTTTCGCAGCTTCATTAGGGTAAGGTTGTACATTCATAACGACTGTATTGATACGTAAATCTTTTTGTTTAGCCGTTAACACTAAGTTGTAGCCATTTTCACTCGTACCTGTTTTTAGACCGTCAGCGTTTACAACTTTTAACGCATCTGGACCATGCGGTAATGATAAGTTTGTATTTTTTAGTGTTTGTCCATACTGTTTGTCAGTTTCTAACTTTGAGTAATTGAGCACCTCAGGATACTGTTTCAAGAGTGATTGAGACAGTATTGCCATGTCTTGTGCTGTACTTTGGGAGGTTGTTTCGTTCTTATAAGCCTTTGGGATAAATTGATGAATCAATTGGTTATTCGCACCACTCGGATTAGTAAAATGTGTGTGATGCATCCTTAATTGTTTCGCTTTGTGGTTCATGCGATCTGTGAATTTAGACACATCGCCATCCACATGGTGTGCAAGTACTAATGTCGCAGCGTTACTAGACTCTAACATGGCTTGTTTCAACAATTGGTCTACAGTATAGGTTTGTTTATTTTTTAATGGAAATGTCGTCAAATTCGGAAGTTGAGACATTTGTTCGTAAGTCGGTGTGATTTTAACTTTATCTGAAAGGTGAATGTCACCTTGTTTGATATCTTCTAATATTAAGTATACGGTCATCAACTTTGCGGTAGAAGCAGGGTCGATGGTACGTGTACCATGGTAATCATACAATATCTGTCCTTGTTCGGTTGTCACATAGGCACTTTTAGGATCAAACTGTTTTTGAATCGTTTGATGGTTTTCTTTCGCAACGTCTATTGGCGTCTGTTCAGCGTGAGCGGTAGGTGCAATCAGTATATTCATTAAAAACATAACTGACACAATGATGCTTATAACTCTTTTCACAATGTATGGCCATCCTTTTATAAGATAATATACCCTTACGTTACTATAAGAGAATACTGTATTCAACTCTATTTAAATAAGATTTATTAATAAAGCGTAAACTTAATAAAACTACACTTCTAACTCTTTTACAAACGAGTCTAGAAGTGTAGTTAAAATGTCGATTAGTTTAAAGTATAGAATGGATTATCTGAAACATTCGGACCGCCTTTTAAAATTGCGCGGTTTAATTTAACGACTTCACCATTATGGTTTAACGTAAATTCACCTTTAATAATAATTTGGTTATCTTTGCCGATTGAAATTTCAGTGTGCTCGTGATGTTCATTTGGTTTACCGTCTTTGCGATGATATTCTAACGCACCACTTGGACAACGTTCTACAACTTCTGCGATTTGATCAGCAGTCGCATTCGCAGGGTCTATCCAAGGACGCTTCTTTGTATCAAAAACTTGTGGTAATCCTTTCACACATTCAGCTGCATGGATACAACGCGCAGGTTCAAAAGAGACATCAATTGTTTCACTTGTATAAATCTTTCTCATATTATCACTCCTTATATTGTGCCAAATACTTATTTTCAATATAGCACATAAATAAGTTGTTTAAAATTAATATTACTTGTTATACTATTGATAATCATAATCAGTATTGCGTTATAAGTTAATATTCTTGCTTTTAAGAGGTGCACAAGGTAATATCAAATTAATAAAAAGAGGGAAGTGATTTCAATGACAGAAGTAAAACACGGACACAATAAATTTTATGTAGGCCAAGATGAAAATAACTATCAAGCACAAATGACATATGTCCCAACAGGACCAGACTTATTTATTATTGACCATACAGAAGTATCAGAAGCATTGCGTGGTCAACGCGTAGGGTACGCAATGGTAGAAGCAGCAGTCAATTATGCAAGAGAAAATAATATGAAAATCGTTCCGTTATGTCCCTTTGCGAAAAGTGTCTTTGATAAAAAACCAGAATATGCGGACGTATTAAAGAGCTAATACATTCTATACACACGACTTATGATAACAAGCAGGCTTCTTTAGAGAGGTCTGTTTTTTGTCTTAATTATTGAATATAAAGAAATGAAAGCGTCGACATTTTGAGTAAACCAGTTTATGATATGAATGAGAATGGTAAATGGTTTACTTAATTTATGTAAAGGACTGAACAACAATGAACAACAACTTAGTATTTAATACCTTAGTATTTCAAGCAAAAATTAACAGTGGTTTGAAACAAGTTGAACTTTTTGATGATATTTTATCTTTAGGTTTCAAAAACATTGAACCTAGAAGAGAGTACTTCGTGGATATCGACAAAGAAATTCCAGAGATGCGCAAAGCAGCAGAAAGTAAAAACATTAAGTTATTTTATAGTGTGCCTGATTATATATTCTTAGATGACGGTGAATTAAACCCTAAAATTTTTGAATATTTTGAAGAAGCTAAGCGTCTTAATGTGGTTAATGTAAAGATGTCGATTGGAAATTATCGACATTTTAGTCAATTAAAACAACTGAACTTTATTAATGATCAACCATTTAACTTTACGGTTGAAAATGATCAAACACAACAGTCAGGAACGATTAATAAGATTAATCAATTTTTACAAGATGCTAAACAAGCTAAATTAAATATAGGTTATACATTTGATTTGGGTAATTTCCGATATGTTCAAGAAAGTGAAGTTGATGCGGCTGAAACACTAGGATCATATGTTACTTATATTCACTTGAAAAACCTAGCGGAACAAGATGGTAACTTTATCGTTACATCCTTAGATAAAGGTATTATTGATTGGAGATCAGTAGTTGAAAAATTACCAACAGGGCTACCAATAGGTCTTGAATATCCTTCAAGTGACGTTGATGAAGTATTAAGAGATAAGCAGTCAATTGAAGTATTAGAAAATGAAAGAAAGTAGCGATAGTTGCTGAAAAGTTTGCTTATACAGAGTGAGCTCAACACAACTTCATCTGCTTCACACAAAACACCATTGAGGTTTTAAAAGATAAATAAAAGCTGAGACAAAGTATTCTTTAATACATGTCTCAGCTTTTTATTATCTATTATAGTTTTTCGATATGGCCTTGAATAACACTCGCATGGCCTGTGTGTGCAGTGCCTTCTTTACGTTCAATATCTCGTTTTTCTAAACTATGGATTTTAACAGGAAGGTCTTCAAGGTAACCTTTGATTTCATCTATTTCATAAAGCATGGCTTTGTTTGGCGGGCCACCCGTTTTATTTTCAAGCTGTTCTGTTGAATAAAGTTCAAAGTAACTATGACCTTCTGATTTTAAAGGTTTGATCAAGTTATTAAACATACCACGTTTACCTTCTGGTGGAACGTGTCCGAAGATGTTCACACTGTAATCATAGGCATTTTCTTCTGTTAAATCAGCCGCTGTGATATCACCATAGTTCGCATCGACTGTGACATCTGCTTCTTCCGCAAGTTTCAATTCTTTCTCGATGCCTACTTTAGATAAATCATACGTTGTGACATCATAACCTAATGTTGCAAGATAAACCGCATTACGTCCTTCACCTTCAGCTAACATCAACACTTTCTTTGGTGTGTCTACTTTTTCTGAAAAGACGCTTTTAACATATTGATTCGCTTCTTTACCATAAATATATGTGTCGGAATCAAATTTTTCATCCCAATGATTCATGGTGATGCCTCCTCTCTTTAACCTCAGTACTAGTCTAAAAAGATTAGAAGACTTAGGCAATCAAAACGAATTGATTGTTTGTTTAATCTTGTCCCTTATAAAGTTCATAAGAAGTTAAAGTTGTAATCTGTGTTTTTTACTACCGAAATGGTTTAAAGTAACTTTTTTAGTTGTTTTTAATTATATTTTTTCATATAAAAAATGATAATGTGAAAAATATCGTGTTTTTTTAATGTATCATGTTATAATTTATGGGAAATAGAGGTGAAGGATATGAGGAAAAACATCCTGTGGTTATTTCCTGTAGTGATACTAGGGTGGTTATGGAAGCGTCTCTTAAAACAACGCCATCAAGCATTTTCAGAAGTGGATATTGAAACACCTGAAGATGTTAATGAGATGCAAGGGATGAATGATGAAGAAAATTAGTTGAAAGGAGTCATCTAAATAGTGCTTGAAAAAATCAGATATAAATTAACCAGACAATTTATGATACGTGACATTATTAAAGAACCAGGGACCATTATCTTTAAATGCAGTCACGAAAATTTCATCTATTTTAATACACGCAACTTCTCGATTACTTTAGACGGACAAGATATTGCGTTCGACATCTTATCACACCAAAAAAACGAACTAACAGTCGCCATTAAAAGCGACTTTATTACACATGCTGAACCTGCACAAACGATAAAATTCTATTACGGTCAAAAAGCTTTATGGCTGACACGTGCACCAGAATTAAAACGTACATACTATATGGACCATGGTATTTTCGAACTGATTGTTAATCAATCTATTACGATCAAACCTGTTAAAACAGGCTTCAAGTTTGTGAACGAAGCTTTACCTATTACGCTAACAAGCGCAGGTCCTGACACACTGGAAGTTTCTAGTATAACGCCGATAGACAGTGTGTTTTTAATCAACGATCAAAATATGAAAGTGTTAGATCTTAGAGATAACAAGATCAACTACACCTATATTCAAGATCGTTTAAAAAAAGAGCAGTATAAAGTGCATGTGATACAAGGAACGACAATGTATCCAGCACAAATAGAAGCACCAGAAGTCGTGCACCATTACTTTATGGAATATGACTGGACAGGTGAACAACTCTCGATTGATCGTATGTATTATGAAGTAGATCAAATATACATGACACAGTTAATGAATACTGAAGACATTAACCTTTCTTTCCTTATCAAAGGCAGCTTTGATGAAACAGATAAAATCCGAGTCGGTTTAATTGATGTTGATTATGAAAACGCAGTTTACTTACCGACACAAGTGATGATGGGCAATAAAGTTACAGCTAAATTATCTTTAGACCATTTAGAAACAACGATTAAAAAGAAACTATTTATTGAGATTAATGACCATTGTTATTTACTCCAAGGTAAGACAAGACCGTTTGATGCCTTACATCAAATCGATCATGAAATTTATCAACTTCAAATCCGCAATCGATATGGTTTAACAGTCACACACCGTAAACCCAAATTTAAATTAGGGATTAACCAAGTGGCAGAAGAAAGTCTGAATATGTATTTCCAGCCACATCCGCTGTATCAACATTGTAGATATTATTTAACTTTTGAAGAACGTATCTCAGGTAATCAATATCATTTACCGATTGCGAGAGGCGTTTATGATATCCCAATTGATTATGACCAATTGAATGCGATATTAACTGAAAATAAATCGATTATTGATGTCTTTATTACGATTTATGATGAAGATACATTAATCAGAAAAGAAAAAATCAAATATCGTCAAGGTGTCTATAAAAAAGATGGTATCCATACCTTAAAAACAGTAGAAGAGAATGGCTTCACGACGTTCTTTATGTTGACGTTGACACCGTTCAAAAACATTAAATTTGAAACGTTTACGATGACAGAACGTCAACTTCAAATTTTAAATGACCACAATCATAAAGATCCGAATATCTGGATGGTCGGGGAACGTACAGATACAGCACAAGAAAGCGGCATTCAGCTCTTTGAGTGGCTGTACCAACATGCTGATGCGGATGTTTATTATGTCATTGATGGCGACTCTAAAGACTATGAAAAAATCAAAGATATGGATAATGTCTTAGTCTTTGGTTCAGATGAACACTTACGTATCGCGCCACAAGCGAAAGTGGTCATGAGTACCCATGATATTGAAAATATTATGCCGTATAAAGCAGCACCACAATTCTTCGGTTATGATGAAACGATTAAAATCTTCTTACAACACGGAGTTCTCGGTAGAAAGAATGTTGAATATCATAAGAAATTCTATGATGATCCATTCGATTTATTCAACGTCTCTAGTCACCATGAAAAATACGATATCGTAGTTGATGAAATGGGCTATGAACCTGAAGAAATCGCAGTGACTGGCTTAGCACGTTATGATAGATTGCCGTTGAAACCTAAACAACAAATGAAAAAAGTTTTAATTATGCCGACATGGCGTGATTGGTTGAACAGTAATGAAGCTTTTGAAAAAAGTGAATATTTAAGACGCTATATCAGCTTTTTAAATAATCCTGAATTAAAAGCTTTAAGTGAACAGTACAATGTGGAAATCAACTTCTATCCGCATTATAGAGCCCAACAATTCTTCCAAGATTACTTAAGTGAACATGAACTGAAACATGTGAACTTTATAGAGCTTGGGACAAAAACAGTTCAAGATTTATTGATTGAACATGATTTACTGATTACAGACTTCAGTACAGTCAGCACAGACTTTAACTATATGGATAAACCAGTTATTTTCTATCACTTTGATGTGAATAAGTTCTTTAGAAAAGGGATTCTAAGACCGATTAACGAAACCTTTATCGGTGATATTACGTATTCAGAAAATGAATTAATCAGTAAAATCACAGACAAAGTAAAATACAATGAACCGCAACAATATGACCGCAGCTTGATTTTCAACCATATCGATCATCAAAACTGTGCACGTATCTATCACAGTATTTGCGAGGAACTTAAAAAACAAAACGCTCAAAAAGCGAGTCATGTAAAATAATCATAAACTAAACCACAGCCTGTATTGTATGTAGCAATACGGGCTGATTGTATTGAATTGAACTCTACAAACGAAATCAGAGATGATATGATGAAAGAGATAAAAAGGTGGCACATTTGCGTAAGCGAGTCTGTCAACGTAAGGGGAATAAGCACTCATGAAGAAAGTTTCAATTAAAGATGTCGCAAAAGAAGCAGGTGTATCCTTAACCACGGTTTCACATATTTTAAATCATAAACAAGAACGCTTTTCACAAGCAACGATTGATAAAGTGTTAACAGCCAAAGATAAATTAGGTTATATTCCAAATAAAAATGCCCAACAATTAAGAGGGCATACGATTAAGTTAATCGGAGTCTTAGTACCCAGTTTAACGAATCCTTTCTTCTCGGCGATTATGCAGAGTATGGAACAACATAAGCCAGATTATGTGGATTTATTCTTCTTAAGTACTTCGGGTAATCATTTAGAACACAACATCAAACATTTAGTTGAAAGAGGGATGGATGGTTTAGTCATTGCGCGATTAATCGATCAACCTGAAAGTATGAATAATTATTTAGAGAGACACAATGTTCCTTATGTCGTGTTAGACCAAAGTGAAGATAACGGATATACCGATATCATCCGAACAGATGAACAAACAGGCGGTGCTTTAGCGGCAGCACACCTCATCGATTTAAATCATCAACATATCGCTATTGTGCAACCGTATGAAATGATGTCGAATATGCAGGCACGGGTAAAAGGATTTGAAGATTATTGCGAGTCTCATGGTGTTCAAACACCGTTGAAAATAGAAACAGAGCTGTCACCTTCAGGCGGTAAACATATCGTTGATCAAATTATTGACAGTCAAGTGACTGCGGTCTTTGCGATTAATGACGAAATGGCAATCGGAATCATACGTGGTCTAAAAGAACACGGTAAAACTGTACCTGAAGAGGTTTCAGTTGTAGGTTATGACAATATCAGTTTCTCACAATATATGACACCGGCATTAACGACAGTAGCTCAACCCATTGCGTTAATCGGTGAAACAGCACTGAGATTAATCGTGAAGAAGATTACGGATACTGATCAAGGTGTTGAACGTATTGAATTGCCGAATGAACTGGTAGTTAGAGAAACAACACAACAATTAAATCAATGAGGATTAATCAAAGCGGGACACTTATTTTTTGATAAGTGTACTCGTTTTTTTATATGTCTAAAATCTTAAATCTTTATGAAAACGTATACAAACAAAATAAAAAGTGCTAGTATGTGAGTAAAGTAAAACGTTTTACTAAATCCATATAGAAAAAAATAGAGGTGTTATTCATGAATCTAGTCGCTTTACTGATTGGTTTAGGTCCATTGCTTGGTTGGGGTTTATTCCCGACGATTGCGTCGAAGTTCGGAGGTAAACCGGTCCATCAAATTATCGGAACAACCGTAGGGACCTTAATCTTTGCGTTAGTCTTTGCGGGAGTGACCGCTCAACACTTCCCGACAGGCATGAACTTAATGTTTGCGTTACTTTCTGGAGCAGGTTGGTGCTTCGGTCAAATTTTAACGTTCAAAGCCTTTGAACTTATCGGTTCTTCAAGAGCAATGCCAGTCACAACAGCTTTCCAATTGCTGGGTGCTTCATTATGGGGCGTCTTTGCGTTAGGGAACTGGCCAGGCCTTGGTAATAAAATTATCGGCTTTGTGGCGTTAATTGTGATTTTAATCGGTGCACGTATGACAGTATGGAGTGAACATCCAGAGGAACAAAACAGCGGCAACTTAAAGAAAGCAGTGGTTATCTTACTGATTGGTGAAATTGGTTATTGGTTATATTCAGCTGCACCACAAGCGACAGATATCGGAGGGAAAGCAGCCTTCTTACCTCAAGCTATGGGTATGGTTCTTGTCGCAGTTATCTATGGTTTAACAATGATGAAGAAAGATAATCCATTTAAAAATAAGATTACGTGGCTTCAAATCATTTCAGGTTTCTTCTTCGCATTTGCGGCTTTAACTTACTTAATTTCAGCACAGCCAGATATGAATGGTCTTGCGACAGGCTTTATCCTATCTCAAACGTCAGTGGTTCTTGCGACATTAACAGGTATTTATTTCTTAAATCAGCGTAAGACGAAGAAAGAAATGTTGATTACGGTAGTTGGTTTAGTGTTAATTTTAGCTGCCGCAACAGTCACAGTCTTTATTAAATAATTTTGGAGGGAATAGAAATGAAGAAAACCCCTGTATTAAATAGTCATGTTTCACAAGCCATTGCGACAATCGGTCATTTTGATTTATTAACCATTAATGATGCGGGTATGCCGATTCCAAATGACGCACGTAGAATTGATTTGGCAGTCACAAAAGAGTTGCCACGCTTTATTGATGTGCTAGAAACGGTCTTAACAGAAATGAAGATTCAAAAAATCTATTTAGCTGAAGAAATTAAAACACATAATTCAACACAGCTGAAACAAATCAAAGCGTTATTAGAGGATGATGTAGAGATTGCATTTATTCCACATACAGAAATGAAAGACTACTTAAGTCATCCATTAAACAAAGGCAATATACGTACAGGTGAAATCACACCATTTTCAAATATTATTTTAGAATCTAATGTGACATTTTAAGCGAGGAGAGATAAAGTATGACGAATAAAGTAGTAATTTTAGGTTCAACAAATGTGGATCAATTCTTAACTGTTGAACGTTATGCGAAACCTGGTGAAACCTTGCATGTCAAAGAGGGACAAAAGAAATACGGCGGCGGTAAAGGTGCGAACCAAGCGATTGCGACAGCACGTATGAACGCAGATACGACGTTTATTTCAAAAGTCGGTAAAGATGGTTTAGCAGACTTTATGTTTGAAGGTTTCAAAGAAGCAGGGATGAATACGGATTATATTACAGAATCAGAAACCGCAGATACGGGCCAAGCATTTATTACAGTAGATAAAGACGGCAGCAATACTATCTATGTCTATGGCGGCGCAAATATGGATATCACACCTGAAGATGTGGCGCAAGCTGAAGCGGTAATTAAAGAAGCGGATTATGTAGTAGCACAATTAGAAGTACCTGTACCTGCGATTATCCGTGCGTTTGAAATTGCGCGTAAGCATGGTATTACAACGATTTTAAATCCAGCACCAGCGAGCGAATTGCCTGAAGAATTGTTAGGACTTATCGATGTGATTATTCCGAATGAGTTTGAAGCGGAAATTTTATCTGGTATTCCAGTGACAGATGAAAAATCAATGGCGCAAAACGCAGACTATTTCTTAAGTTTAGGCATCAAAGTCGTATTAATTACTATCGGTGCACAAGGAACGTATTACGCAGTCAAAGGCAATTCTGGCTTAGTCAAAGCGTATAAAGTTGATGTGGTCGACACAACAGCAGCTGGAGACACTTTTATCGGCGCATTTGTCAGTGCGTTTGACGTGAAACAAATGAACTTAGAAACTGCGATTGATTTTGCGAATAAAGCAGCATCTTATACGGTTCAAAAAGCAGGGGCGCAAATCTCTATTCCATTCGCAAAAGACATTGAATACTAAACGAACTTCAAAAGCCTATCCCATATATGCGCGGATAGGCTTTTTTATTGTTTGAGATTAATTTTATGCATGATAAGGGAGATGTAAATGATTAAGAATATGATAAATCATATGAAACACTGGCAGAGGTGTCACACTCTTTAGTTAATGGAGTTAATAAATAATATTTGCGGTAGATATCCGATTGTGAGAAAATTAAATAGATAAACTATACTAATTATATAATGGAGAACAACTTATGGAAAATCAATTTACACAACATTATAAGGGAAGTTGGCTTAAGTTTTCACTCTTATCCATCTTGATGATGCTGGGTGGCGGGTTGTTTGCGGGGCCGTTTTACTTAATGGCCAGAAACCATCCCCTTCAAGAAGTCATTTTACTTCCTGTCCCATTTATATTTTCAATATTAATTCTCTTTTGGTATGTACATAACAGAGAACACCTTCCGTTAAGTTCAGTCGGTATTTATCGCGCCTACGCTTTTAGAAAGCTAGGCATCGGTGGTTTGTTCGGCTTTATTGTGTTCTCTGTAGTGGTTTTAATTTTAGTACTATTCGGCAATATCTCAATTGTCGGTAATACGCTGAATCAAACGGTGTTATTGGGTATCGGTTTAGCTTTTATTGGGTTTTGTATTCAAGCAAGCGCAGAAGAACTTTTGATGCGCGGGTATCTCCAAACACGTTTAACACAGCGATATGGTGATCGTTTTGCGATTGTGTGTTCAGCAGTGGTCTTCACCTTACTACATGGGATGACCCCTAATATCTCAATTGTCGGTGTGACGAATATCTTCTTAGTCGGTATCATCTTTTCTTTAATCTATAGAATTGATGGGACAATTTGGACAGTTGCGGGTTTCCATATTATATGGAACTTCGTACAAGGCTGTATTTATGGGATTAATGTCAGCGGGAATGAACTGAATTTCAGTTTCTTTAAAACAAAGTATCATACAGATAACTTGTTGACAGGCGGTACGATGGGTATCGAAGGCAGTATTATTTTAACAGTATTGTTTATCGTGCTGATTATTAATTTGGCGAAGCGGCTCAAAGTAAACTTTTAACTTAATACAAATGAAATTAGTCTATTTCATCCTCTTTCATGAGTGTCTCTCATTTATGAAAGAGGATTTTTTAATATTTATTTTTAAAAGAAATCCTTTAGTGACAAGGATTGAAAGCGTATGAATCAGATCAAAAAATTATAGCTTTACAAATTTCAAAACACTGCTGTAGGTTGTCTTTTTTATTGTACTAATATCTGAAGATTGTGAATTCACATTGACAATTCCGATGGTCTTACTATAATTAAAGTTATTCAACAACAGGAGGCAAACATCATGAAAACGATAGGTATTTCCGCAAATATATTAACGGATCAAGCAGGGATGTTTCCAGGCTATAAGCGTTGTTATGTCAATCAGGATTATATCCGCTCGATTGTGAAGCAAGGTGCTGTGCCGATGGTCATTCCTATGACAGATAATGATGACATTATAGAAGCACAAATCAGACAAGTAGATGCTTTACTCTTAAGCGGGGGACAAGATGTCAGTCCACAGCTATACAATGAGGACCCACAAGACAAATTGGGTGAAACGTTACTTGCGAGAGATGTGTTTGATTTTAAATTGATAGAGAAAGCGAAAGAACGCTTTATACCGATTCTAGGGATTTGTCGTGGTGCCCAAGTATTAAATGTCTTTCATGGCGGTTCTTTATTCCAAGATACGTCTTATCGCCAAATACAGTCACTCAGACATTGGCAACCGACAAATCCAACCGAGAAGACACATGAAATCAGAGTCTTTCCGAACACGCGTCTAAGTGCGTTATTTCCTGAAGGTCGATTCTATGTGAACTCTTTCCATCACCAAGTCGTTAATCAACTCGCAGAAGGTTTCAGAGTCATGGCGCAATCTAATGATGGGGTGATTGAAGCCTTTGAATCAGAATCATATCCATACATGGTCGGTATTCAATGGCACCCTGAAATGTTGTGGCATGAAAGCAGTATGGATGCATTATTTAAAGATTTTGTGGATCAAATTGAAAGAAGATGACAAAAATACTACCTTTTCTAGAAAAATCGGAAGGTAGTATTTTTGTTTCTTTTAAATAGAGTATATTTTTATCTTTTAGAGTTGGTTATCAGTTATACTGAATTAAATATTTACAAAAGGAGGTTTGAATCATTTTACAAGATAGCGCAATCAAAAATAAAAAAGACGATAAATTGGGTCTAGATGAACACGTAAAAGATTTTATTGGAAAATATATCAATTCAGGATACAATGGTTCGATTTTGTTAAATGGTAAGTGGGGAACCGGTAAAACTAGTTATCTTAATCTAATTCAAGAAAGTGTAAATAAAAATAATAAAAAGGAAAGAGATTTTATTTGGTTAGACTTTTGGGATGAAAGTAATTCTGATGACTTTTATAAATATATTTATCTAAAACTGATGCCTAAAAGATACTGGTTGTATAGCTTAATGCCTTTTATCATAATAATTATAATTGGATTAATACAAACATTAACTATGTATTTAAAAGCCACACCTCTTATACAAAATATTTGGGTATTCGTTTCTGTGGGATTTTATTTAGTTCTAACAGGATTATTCACATATTGGAAAGATAAACTTTCAATGACTCAAATGCTTAGGCAAAGAATTTGTAAATATTTAGCCAAAAATAATAATGTAATTTTTATTATAGACGATTTTGACCGTATAGATGAAGGACAAAGGAATGAATTATATAGCAAACTATCGACTATCAACTCATTTGAAAATTCCTTAATTATTGTTGTTGGAGATTACTCTAAAATAGCTGATGAACAAAACATATTTATTCAAAAAATATTGAATGAAATTACATCGATACCTTATGAAACAAACCCTAACTTTATATGGGAAGTTTTAGAGAATCGTTTAAATAACATTATTCGACAAGATAATATTAAGCAAAGAGATACATTATTAATTAATGATGTGAAAGATAAATTTATTGAAGACCAACGAACATATAGAGAAGCGAAGCAGTTATTTAACATTTTTAAACATGAGTACGTCGAAAAGAGAAACTGTAAAGTTAATGCTGGAGAAATGATTTATTTATGCTATATCTATGTTTTTTATAATAAAGAATATAAATATATTTCTCATAATATCAAAGATGTATATGAGTGGAGTTTAGAGTCACATAACAATAACATTCCTTCATTATTAGACGTCTTTGAAAACAACTGTCTAACTCAACAATCTAGTGATATAAGATTCATTTATAATCTTTTCCATCAGAAGTATGATGGATTATTTAAATTTAGATCTATAAAAGAACAAATGCATTTCCCTTTATATCAAATTGAAAGAATAGAGAATTATAGTTCTATAGATTCCGAGTTGGTTTATGCATATTTTGAAAAATCCTTCAGCGAATCGAGAGATATAATAAATAAACTAAATGAAGAAGAACTAAAAAGTTTTGGAATGATGATAAAAGATAGTTTAGTTCTAGATATAAAAAGTGATGTGAAAGTTTATGTAGAACTATTAAAAAAATTAGTTTATCCCTATTTCTTTATTGAAAAAGAAAAAAGAATGCTGTCATTGCCTTGGCAAGAATCATTACTAAGGAATGTGAGAGATTTACTTGACTTTAATTTTAAGATAAAACCATATCAGCAG
>NZ_PZGG01000018.1 GCF_003043455.1 Staphylococcus simulans
CTCTAATTATACGTGAGGGCTTTATTTTTTTGAAATAATATGAGTATTTTATATAAAAAGCCGAGGAAAATCATTAAAGATTCTCCTCGGCTTTTATTTGAGACTGGATTTATGTCCCAGCCCCAATCCATTTACTTTTCAACTAAATAACGATAAATATCATCGCGTACAGGTGTATCTAAAGCGAGATGCATCGTAACCACATCTTTGCCATCTGGCATTTTTGTTTGTGCTTCAGTACCAGGCATAAAACGTGCTTGACCTAAATAATAGAAGTCCGTTCCTTCACCATCTTCTTTCTTCACAAAGAGATACATCGGAGTATCTAATTCTTGATGTCGCATGACTTTTTGAACTTCATCAGAACTTAACTTTCTTGGTGAACGTGTGAACCATTTCAATTCATTTTGATTAATAAATTGATCTTCATACGCTGTATTGTCACTGATATCTTCACTTTTGTGATACGTTATGAAAATTGGCAATGTGTTATGCTTTTGTTTATAGCCATTAATCACTGCGGATTCATCTTTATCCCAATTCATGACTTTCACAAAGTCTTTTCTGGAATAACGTTCATACAGCAAGAAGTCGTTTTGATTACGATAAACATGCTTATGTTTATATTGAGCTAATTCGATTAAATCGTTAATGTGATGACGGAAGACTTCATTGCTTAAATTCGTTTTAAACTGCTCTGTAAGTCCAATAAGATTGTGTTCTTTATCCCATTCAATCATCGGGGTACCATATCTTTTATCTATATTCTTACTGAAGAAAGTTTCGTCTAATATTTTCAGACTGGTATGTACATCCGCGGTTTTGATTTCACTATCTTTTTGTTGAAGTTTTTCAACTAAACTTTTAAAGCTTTCGTCTTGGCTCATCAATAACTCTAATGCTAAATAATCGGTATTCTTCAAACCTTTCGCTAATTCTTGAGAGATGAACGTCAAGTTCTTAGAAGCATTTTCAGAGATTCTTGTAATAATATTTGTTTTCTCAACTAGAAATTGTTCATAATTTCCATACTTTGAAAGAATTACTTCCGGATCAATCGAATGTTGATGAATGAAATCCATTAAAGTCGGTGTACGACCAATGCGTGCTTTGACTTCATTGAATGCTTGTAAAATCATAGCTTTCTTATTTAAAGTCGCAGATTGAATCGAATCAAAGATTCTCTTTTGGGCTACTTCTTCAAAATTAATCGTTGAAACACCTTTTAATGGCGCATAGTCCGAAATAAATTTTCGATAACTGTCTTTATTATGAGAGTGGTCACCTGACAATGCGATTGGAATCATATAGTTATTCTTATAATTCCCAATGAAATCAATGACTGTCACATAATCTTTGTTCGCACTCTTACGTAATCCGCGTCCGAGTTGTTGTACAAAGATAATACTTGATTGCGTACTCCTTAACATTACCACTTGATTGATTTCAGGAATATCAATCCCCTCGTTAAACAAATCTACCGTAATTATATAATTCAAGCTGCCGTCTTTTAATTGTTGTATCACTTCATTACGCTGCTTTTGTGAATCTGCACCTGTTAAAGGTTTTGTCGGAATGCCTTTGTCATTTAATTTTTGCGCTAAAGCTTGTGCCTCTTTTTTACGACTGACAAAAATCAATCCCTTTAATTCATCACCAGAATAACCGTAATAATGCGTCTTCTCTAAAATATATTTCACACGGTCATCAGATGCTAAGAGTTTTAAGTCTTGAGTATTATCATCCACAACTTGTCCTTCTTGAATATAATCTGAGACACCGAAATAATGGAAAGGACATAAAATATCGCTTTCTAACGCTTTTTGAAGGCGAATTTCATAAGCGACATTATGATTAAATTGCGCAAAGACACTTAAATCATCACTTCGTTCAGGTGTTGCGGTCATTCCTAACATGAATTTCGGTTGAAAGTAATGGAAGATATTTTGATAACTTTGTGCCGCTGAACGATGCGCTTCATCAAAGACAATGTAATCAAAAGCTGCTGGGTCAAACTGTTGATAAATGTCAGGCTTCGACATTGTTTGTACAGTCGCGAATAAATACTTCGCATCCAAATTCTTTTCAGTTCCTGTCAATTTCGCAAAGTCCGCTTCATTCTCATCTGCCAATACTTTACGATAAGCTGCCAATGCATCATTTAAGATAGTTTCACTATGCACGACAAATAAGAAACGCTTAGGTTTAAACGCACGGACATCTAACGCGGACATAATCGTTTTACCTGTCCCCGTCGCAGAAATAATCAGTGCCTTTTCTTCTCCTCGAGCACGCATCTTCGCTAAACCTTTCAAGGCTTCTACCTGCATTAAGTTCGGTTCAATTTTAATCGCTTCATGAATTTTATTTTCTAACAACGTTTGTTTCTGACTTTCTTCAAACAACCGTTGTGTCATTTGCGGTTGATACACCTCACGATACGCCTCAATCCAAGCTTCTGTTAAAGGTGTACTGTCTTCCCATAATCCATTGAATTGGTCTTTTACTTTATAAACTAAATCACCATTTCGATGAGAAGATAATAAAATATTATGTTCATAATTAACTTTCAAAGCATTGGAAGTTAAGTTTGAACTCCCAACGACTAACGTAGAATAAGCATCATGATCAAAAATATAACCTTTCGCATGAAAGCCTGAAACATCTGTCACACGTACTTCCACATTGTCTAACTTCATCAACTCTTCATACACTTTTGGTGAATTGAAACCTAAATAATTGGAAGTTAATATTTTACCTTTAACACCACGTTGTGACATATCATATAAATGCGACTTCAGACTTTGGAGGCCGCTCGGTGTAATAAAAGCGACTGATATCATAAATGACTGACACTTTTCTAGTTCATCGATAAGCGTTGCAAGCACATTTTCTTTTTGATTATTCAGCAATAACTTCGGCACATGGTGTCCTTGATGCACAATAGAACGATCGATAAAGCCTTTATGGAGCGACTGGGTTAAATCCTCAATTAAATGTTCCATAAGCATTACCCTTGTTCAACAAGCAAGTCTACTGCCGGAATGTCTGCCGGTGCCCACTCTAATTGGTGTAACGCTTTAGGAGCCAACCATTTAATTTGGCTATGTTCAGTTAATGTCGGCATCGTTTGTTGTAGGGTACAACGATACGTTGTCAGTTCAATAATCGCAAAATCATATTCATGTGTGGTAGTCGTAACTTTCTCGCCAACTGCTAAATCACATTTCATTTCTTCTTGGATTTCACGTTTTAACGCTTCAATATCTGTTTCACCTTGTTCAATTTTACCGCCCGGAAATTCCCATAATAACGGTAGACTCATTTGTTCACTGCGTTGTGCACATAAAATGTTACCTTGGTGTTCAATCACTGCACCTACGACTCTGATTAACTTTTTCATATGTATCCTCCGCTCACTTCAATATTTCATTACTTATAAGCAGGATCTCATTTTTTATAAAAGATTGCCACACAATTGCAGCAATTTTTTATTTTTTTCATAAAAAATAGACAGGCGCGGCCTGTCTGTTCATCATTTGGTTATCTTTCAATCAAACCGTGAATAATATCTCCATGTCGTTCTAATGTTCTGTCTGCTAATGAAATAATCATAGAATCTCTTTTTAATTCGCTGTCATCTTTAACAATTGAATACGTATCATGCATTTTCACAAAATTTAAAGTTGAACCTTCTTCAAGTTTTAAATCATTTAATACTTCTGGCGGAATTTCTACAAAATAACGTGTTCCGTTTCTTCTGACATGTTGTTGATTCAATATGTTGTTCTGATTCATACAGAAACACTCCATTCATTTTTATATATAAAAATGTCAATCTGTTTTTTTCGGATATACTACCTCTCCATCATCTTCAATAATCGGCATCGCACCCCATTGTCCTAACTTATGTGGCTGCGCAATAATATCACCTTTATTATTTTGCATAATATGATACACGTCCCAACCATGCGCAGCTAAATAATTACTGACAATCAGACGATGACAACGTGCTGGATGATGTTCTGAACACATATAAGCTGTCGTTTGGTTTTGTGCTGTTTCTGTTAATCTTTTAATACCTTCTTTGAAATCGTCTGTTAATGTATAGTCGGCATAGTTATGGAAAGATTCATTTTGCCAACCACTATTCAAGCTGCGTCCCACTGTTTCACTGGGTTGTCTGCGTCCACCTAGAAATTGGTCCGTTTGATACTCAATCCCCGCTTCTTTTAACCATGTCTTCATATTGTCATCTTTAAATTGCGGATGCTTACGGCTCTTCGTAAAGGCTCTGATGTCCATTAAGACTTCAACATCATATTGTTTCAACATTTCAAGAAATGTTTCCTTATCATGATCAGAATGACCGATGGTATAAATCACCTTTTCTTTGGTTTGTCCCATATTGTTCACCTCTCTCTTACTATAGCCTGTTAAAAGAAAAACACGCAAAAACAGTCTCTTTAAAGACTACTTTTGCGTGTCGACGTGTTATTCTTTTTCTTCAATACCTTGGTGAATCAATTCACCGATATATTGTGACGCTTTTCCATTTTCGATACTGCAGAAACGATTGTAGAATGCATCAATCTTATCTTGATATTCTGCTTGTACTTTCGGTAAATCTTTTAAACTTTCAGCGAGTTTATGCGCATCTGTGAAAATTGGTCCTGGTAAATCATTATGGTAATCCATATAGAAGCCGCGTAAACCTTTACCGTATTTCTCAATATCATACGCAAAGAAGAACTGTGGACGTTTTAAAATACCATAATCGAACATCACAGATGAATAATCGGTAATCAACGCATCTGAAATCAAGAAGATTTCTGAAACATCGTCATAATCAGATACATCAATCGCAAAGTTCTCATATCCAGATAAGTCTAAGGCGTTCGCAATCAGATAATGCATACGTAATAAGATGACATAGTCATCACCTAATTGTTTATATAAATTATCTAAGTCGATTTTAAGGTTGAATAAGTATTGTCCTTTTTTAATAAACTCATCATCACGCCATGTCGGTGCATAAGTAATAACTTTTTTATCTTTAGGAATATTAAGCTTCTCACGAATATCTTTAAGATACTCCGTATCATGTTGACGATTGACGAGGACATCATTTCTTGGGTAACCAATTTCTAAGACACGGTCTCTATCCATCCAAAAGGCTGATTCAAAAATTTCAGTAGAGTAACGGTTGGGGGATACTAAGTAATCCCAACGTTCTGTTTCTTCTCTGAAATTACGTTTATATGCGGGCGTTGTTGTGCCTGGCATACGAACCACCTTCATATCATTGGCCAAACGTTTCAACGGCGTACCATGCCATGTTTGAATATACGTTTGATTCTCTTTCTTGTTGATATAAAGCGGTGTACGTGCATTCGTAACCCAATAATGTGCTTTTGAATAAGCTTCGTAATAAGCTTTAGAACCTTTTTTCACTTTAGTCGCATTACCTGGGACATAAGTTTTAGCAGGGTTCTTCAATACCCATATATAGTTATAATACGGATAATACTTCTGCATATATTCATAAATGTATTTTGGACTATCACTATAGTTTTTACCGCCAAATGTTTCAAAGACAATTGTTTTGTTAGAAACATTTTCAGGTGCATCTGTTAACTGATACATAGAACGGTTTTTATTTTTATTACGCATCACAATATTCTTCACATGACGTAACATGCCTCTGTATTTGTTGATCGCAATTGCGGCATTAGGTTGGTTAAACATTAACGCCAACATTTCTACTTTAAATAATGAACCGCCATCTGTTTCTTCTAAGAGATGCCACTTCAATTTTTGAGCTAATTGAATAAGTGTGTCTTGATGTTGTGCATAATGATAAGCATTTTGTTTATTCGCCGGGTCGAATCCTCTACGAATCATACTCGCCATTTTATGTGTCATAAATTGACGGACTTTTTTATTTTTTACTTTTTGAATCGTATGCAGATAAGCATCTGCGTAATCTTCAAATAATTGGTCGAACGCTTGTTGTGTCAGTTGTTCTGTTTCAAAAGGGTCATAGACCTCTCCTCTGAAATAGAATGGGAAACCTAAAATACGCACAAAGCGTTCTGCATATGTCAGATAATCCACTACGAAAGAATTGTCGACATACGTCTTCAAGCCTTCATCAAATTGAAGCTGATGTGCTTGTACGATTGCTGTTTTAAATAAAATGTTACAAGCCGTATTTTTTCTTAAGAATGAATTAGGGTTTGTCTCAGCGTTCATATATTCCAATCTGATTTTATTCTGATCGATGTATTGCGGTTGATTGAGTGTAAATTTATTAATCGGTGCGATTAACGCATCTAAACCATTCACTGTTTTTAAATAGAATTGAATCGCATAAGAAGCCAATTCATCATCCGCATCTAAAAACATAAAGTATGGTGTTTCTACATGCGACATTGCGACGTTACGCGCATGTGCATGCCCTTGGTTTTGTTCAAAGTTAATCACTTCAACCTTTTTATCATAGTCTTTCAAGGTGTCTTCTAAAAGTGCTTGAGAACCATCTGTTGATCCATCGTTGACTATAATCACATTAAAATCTTGGTTGCGTTGTTGTTTCAAGCTCTCGATACAAGCTTGAATATAATCTTCTGAGTTGTAGTATGTGATAATTACTGTTAATTCATTCATGATTGTGAACTCCTTACTTTTTATATCTCTGTTTTCCACATTTTCTTATTTTACTGCTATTTTCTCAGCAAACCAAATAAGAAACCGTAACAAGTATATACGAAATTTACTTTTTTATCATCATCTGACTAATTTAAAAAATTAATAAAAGGTACGTCATTCTATTTATATTAACGTTTTAAATAGCTGTTCGAAATGATGTTGTGCTGCTTGTGGTGTCAAAGGTTGGCGCGTTTGTACATGTTGAAGCGGGTGATTGATAATACGCTCCATCGCCTGCGCTAAAGCCTCTATATCACCTGTAGGTATTAAATACCCATTCTCACCCTCTTCAATGATTTCATTTGGGCCATAACGAATGTCATACGCTAATACCGGACAGCCTTCATTAATACTTTCCATCATAGATAATCCGAATCCTTCATATGTACTCGTTAAAATTGAAGCACGCGATTCACGAAACACCTCTTTTGGATGATTAGTAAATGGTTCGATTTCCACCACTTCTGCCAACTTCTCTTTGGATATTAAATTTTTAATTTCTTCTTGTTCTGGTCCAGAGACACCGCCATATAATTTCAATTTCGTATCGTAACTTTTAGCTTTAAATAGCTTAAATGCCTTTACAATATGATCAATGCGTTTCTCTTTTGAAAATCTGCCTAAATACACAAATTGATTTTTTCGTTCTTGTTCAGGTCGTGTACTCGGTTCAATAAAATGCGGAATGACTTGTATTTTGTGTTCAGGAACATCCGATTGTGCTAGGATATCTTGTTTTTGTTGTGTTGTCAGCACGATGTATTTTGCTACATTTTCGTGGTGATCTATTGCGTAACGATAAGAACCTTTAATATTGTCACCGGTTAAATGTGAACTATGAAAGACGAGTACAGGTTTAATCGCGTGTTGATTGTCAATTAACGGTTCATCTAATAAACGCGCATCATTAAACACAATATCTCCATCTTTAAACATCTCGTTATAAAAATACGCAAACAATGCTTTATCGTTTGTAAAACTTCTGATTACACGACCTTCGCGATATATCAAAATAGAAGTCGCTTCTGGTTTACCATGTTTATTCTCATCAAACCACTTCTGACAATACACATTCCCGTCTAAATCATACATCATTTCACTTATTTTCATATTTTTGCGTGCTGCATAGTAAGTCTTCTTATGCAGATAGCCATAGGTATTATATT
The DNA here is from genome assembly GCF_003043455.1 of Staphylococcus simulans. Taxonomy (GTDB): domain Bacteria; phylum Bacillota; class Bacilli; order Staphylococcales; family Staphylococcaceae; genus Staphylococcus; species Staphylococcus simulans_A. The sequence goes on from NZ_PZGG01000018.1 coordinate 7,878, forward strand.
CATAGCGGATAACTTTATGTTTCACACCAGGTGTCATTACATCTTCAAAATGAACCACTTCTGAATCCTCATAAAACTTACGATATAGTATGTAAGTTTCATCATTTTTATCGTAATAACGTACGATATCCCCTTTTTTATTCGTACGTGTTGTGTAGTTTGAGAGTGCCACAGATTGTGTTTTATATTTCTTTTCTTTCTTAAAAGTAGTTTTAGGAATATTAAATAAATTGTAGCCAGACAGCCAATCATAGAGATTAATGACTTGCGTATCTTTGTTTAAGATACCCTTTTCCCTAAATTCAGCTAATACCTCTGGATACTCAATATTGTAGTTGGTCGTTAAAATGGTTTGTTTAATACCTAATGTGTCGTGAATAAATTGGATTCGCTTCAACAATGCTTTCGTTCTTCCTCCGTGATTCGGAGGTAAAGTTGATGTAACAGTATAAATCAACCCCAAACCCCATTTCATAAAATTTGTTAGAAAAAATTATATCATCTCTATATTTACACTTTAACTAATAAGTAAAACGAAATATTTAAATTTATCCTTTTTCAAGTTAAAATATTTGCCTCTCCATCAAACATACAGTATAGTTTAATCTACACAGTAGCTTATTTATACTGATAGCCTATATTGAAATCGAGTTGTTATCATTTATATTTAACAAAAGGAGAGTTGCCAAACATGAATCCCAATGATTTACGTGTTATTAAAACAAAACGCGCTTTATCAGAGTCCTTATTCAACTTGTTAAGCGAAAAATTATTTTCTACAATTACAGTCAATATGATATGTGATAAAGCATTAGTTCACCGTACGACATTCTATAAACACTTTTACGATAAATATGACTTATTATCTTATTTAATTACGAATCTGACTAAAGATTATTTCGAAAAAGATATTCGAGAGCGTATTGAAGCACCATTTAAATCTTTAAGTTCTTTCTTCGATAAACCGATTGAAAAAATTGATATCAAACAACGCCATGACCAACAATTTATGGAGACTGTGACTGCTATTTTCATTCAAAAGTTGCGTCAAGATATCATAGACAATGCTGATATTATAGAGGTCCCTGGCAATCCTCCGATTAAAGTGGTTGCGCGTGTCTTCGAATCTACGATTACCGCTATCGGTGATTGGACTTATGATGAACACAAACTGTGTTCCGACTATTCAAATGCGATTGATAATCCTGATTCATTGGATAAGATGTTCAATCAATTACTCAACATTAAAGTTAAGTCAGAATAGCCGTAAAAAATACTTTGTTTAAACTAAAAAATCAGAACAGCTTCATGATTAGAAGTTGTTCTGATTTTTTATGATTTTATTTACTTTTTCTTCTGTTCTTTTTGTTGTAAATACTTTTGACCGTAAGGTACAAATTTTAATTGCGCTTCTTGAGGTATGCCAAAGTATTGTTTAAATACTCTTTGTGTTCTGATTGACCATGGTGATGAGTGTTGCGTATACACATCAAACGGCAACATTTCGACAATAATAACATCATCTTTAGACGCATGTGCCGCTTCTTCTTTTAATTTGACGATACGTTGTGTATTCGCATAAGTCATAAATGAAAATGTACTCATAAACACAATTACTGCGACTAAGGCGATACTGCCTGCGATAAGACTGGTACGTCTTTCAGGCAAAGGCAACTGTTTAAGGACGACTAATAAAATAATCAACCATAATACATACATGAAATAGAAGTTTCTTGGTCCAACTGGTGCGACAACTAATAAAGGTGTCGTCGCTATCACAATCGAAGCCAAACTAAAGTAGGTCGTAAATAAAGACTTCTTAGATAAACCAATAAAATAGAGTCCTACTGCGACTGCACAGAAATAGATCAAACACGCTAAGAAATTGAGTCCTGCAATCCATGGAATGTGTTTCATCGCATCTAAATCGAAAGGTTCATAGATAAAGTATTTATAAACTGTAAAGAACGCCAAAGCTGCCGTTATCACCACTTTATACACTAACGCTAAACTTAAAAATTTCGGACTGCGATATAAAACGATGATTAAAATAACAGCTAAAACACTTAAAAATATGGCGCATTGGAAGTAACCATAGTACGGAATGATTTTTAATAACGTTTGAATGACTTTATCATACATCGAGGTATTAGAACCTACTTGTTGATAAGAGCTATTACCCGCTAAAATATTTAAGTAGTTAGGATTGGTAAACATGATAATTGCGCCAACCCATGTTAAACAAAACCCTATCAATAATTTCAAATTGATCTTGCGATAGATTACCAAGTATACAAGTAGTCCTAAACCAGTAATCGCAATATTATAAAGCGTCACATTCTCCATAAACAACTGGCCAGCAGCACATGCGATAAAAAAGCATATCACTTCAATACGGTATGACCACTTTGTTTTTTCTTCTTGATTATGCAAGGTCTTCAAAATAAATCCTAATACGACTAGTGCGCATAAAGCACTTGTGACGTAGTTATTAAACCCTGCATACCATGCATAAGTTTGTTTGAAGATTGAAGCAGGCATCAACAGTAACATTAGAAAAGTAATTAAGATATAAGCTGTACTTTTAGTTTTATCTACAAACTTCAATATCATCCATAGTATTGAGAAAGAAACCAGCGCATATACTACCATGCGCAATAATAGACTTCTCACGACTAAAATTTCTAAAATATTACCGAAATATCGACCATTCAGTTTTTCAAAATGCTCATTGAACCATTGGTTGTATCCATATACATACCAACTCCAATCATCTTGCGCAAGCGGAACAATCGCCGCAAAAACAAAATAAAAAATCACTAATAATCCATATACAAAACAATATGGGTGTTCCTTAATAATCTTCATGATGTTGTTCTCCTTGTTGTGTTAAACATATAATACACTTTAATTATATGATTGTCATCTTAATCTATAATTAGAAATCATGTCTTTTAATCCCTGTTAAACATGCATCATTTAATAAAATTCACACTCACTTCAATTTTTTACTGACAATTTCTATCTTCAATAGTAAAATTATTAATTATCAATACACCGTGATTTATCACCTTTAAGAAGGAGAACACTTATCATCATGATTCAAATCATCTTGTACTTAACAATCGGACTATTGTTTACCATATTAGATTTAATATTCATCCGACGTAATCGCCGTATTCTTGTTTGGCTCAGTACGTTTGTTTTTTATACGTTATTTATCAATGGTCTCATCATTGGCTTATTATTACTATTTCTAGGAAAACCAAACGCTTTAAAAACGAATATGTATCACACATTTTTCGCAGTTGAATATGGTGTGCTCGCATCTATTATAGGAATCGCTTTATTAATCGTTCACGCTATTTTGATGCATCGTTTAACATTTACTGCTGTGCCAGGTCGTCGTGCTTGGCTTACTACTTTGAATGCTTGTGTATTATTATTACTCGTGTTCACCGGCAGCTTTTTAATCAAATTTACAGATTGGTGGTTTGATTTATTCGGAGAAATGAAAGCAAAAGCTTTTATCTCTAAAATTCAAAGTGTTATACATTTATCAGACCGTATGATACTGCCTGGTTTAATTCAAATGGTACTAGTATCCTCTATCTTTTATACGTTGATTGTACTGCTCGTGATTTATTTCAACCGCTTCAACTTTGTTTGGAATACTAAAAACAAATCAATCATCATTATGAAACGTGCATGGATTCAAACTGCACTCTTCGCTGTAACATTGGCTGTCTTTATTTCCGGTCTGATTTACAGTGTGTATCATCTGCATTTAATAGACGTATGCCTCACTTTGCTTCATCATAAGTAAACAAAGACGCTGTTCAGATTATCGTGACTGATCAGCGTCTTTAGTTATATTTATTCTTTTTATTGTTTTCAAAGTTATATTTAAGCACGTTTAAAGCGCTGTATCACCTGCATACCCATTTGTCGTTCGCTCTGATTCATAATAACTGTCCATAACACAACAGAATATAAGATAACGTAAACGATGATATTCAAGCCTAATACTACTAACCCTTTACCTAAGACTTGTGTTATCCACTGATAAATATAATAGTAAATGACTGTAGAGATAATCATCGGCAACCATATTTTACTCATCTCAAGCCAGAAACGATACATATTTAAACCGATTTTACGATGATAGTATACATTCATAATCAGTGTATAGCCGATAAAACTAAACGCTGCGATAGAAAGCGAAACACCATAACCGCTATATTTCGGTGCTAAAATGACCGCACTGATCATGGCTAACACTAAGGTAATCGCTAAAGCGATAAAACGAAACGTTTGTCGGTTATGCGCTTGAATAATACTGACTGCCGGCAATTGTGAAAGTTGGAAAGTAATCGTAAACATTAAAATCACTGTCATAAGATATGCAGGTCTGAAATCTTGCCCTGCCCAAATCACAATAAAGTTCTCACCAAAAATCACAAAACCAGATAAGATAAATGATAATACAATTAATTGAATACGACTGATACGTACCATTTGTTGAAGCAGACGCTCATTACTCGCACCTTCTACCACTAACATCGAAAATCCTGGGAAGGTCACATTATTAATAGAAGTCGCAAACTGTTGGAAAATCTTTACAAACTGTACCGCAATGACATATATCGCAACCGCAACCGTTCCGTTAATCGCACCTAAAATCATTTGACCAGAATTTAACGTCAATTGTTCGATTGCAATAGAAAACAAGACTAAACCTAAATACACGTTCAATTGTTTCTGTTGTTTTAAGTGACTAAAAGATAATGCACCTTTCCAATCAAAGCGTATCGATACATGACGTCGACATAAAATCATACCTAGGAACAAACAGGCAAAATTGACGATCAATGTAATCAAAATAATTGTGACTGCGCCAAATCCCATCAACAAGAAGGGTGTCGCAATAATCGAAGGCATAATCACTCGAATCAGCAACATACTCTTCGCAATCACAAAGTATTCATACGCTTGTAAGATTCCGTTAAAAATGCCCGGGTAAAATGAAATCATGATATTAATAATGATAAAAATCAACATCAGTTTCAGTTCTGATAGTTGTTGAGGTGCTAATGCATTGCCAAACACTGCCTCAGCATTCAAATACAAAACTAAGCCCATCAAACCAACTAGTAACGAACACAAAAAGTAAATATTTAAGATATTACCTAAGATACGTGCCTCTTGTGCTTTTGAACCTTTGACTCTGTTTTGTGATAAGTATTTGGCGATGGTATTACCGAACGCTAAATCCATAATGTTCAAATAAACTAAAAAGGATAAAACCAAATTATACAACCCATATTCAGAAGTGCCGAGCGTTCTGATGAAGAACGGTGTATATAAAACCGCCACTAAAATATTACCGAATATGGATATGTAGGATAAGATGGCGCCAGCTCTTCTTTGATTCATACTCATAACTCCTGTTTATGTTGGTTGCGCTTGCGTGCAAAGTAAGAACGTAAGACACGTTCTAAACCGAAAATCACAAGCACTGTAAAAATATTCGCTGGTGAAAATGTATCAATAATAAACGCAATCGTACTCGCACGTGGAATAAATAACATCATACGTGCCATAATCAACGCTGCCGCAATGACTAGAATATGTTTTGCGGTCAACATTCTCGTAAATAAAGCGATTAATAAACCGATGACAATACTGCCGAACATCATGCCGACATAACCGAAATCATGATACGTTTCTGCGACGAAACTTGAACCATAACCTACACCTTTAAGATACAAATCTTTCATAATGACATAGGACATAGTATGTGAATATTGATAACCTTCTAAAGCACGTTCAACCGATTGGCCAGACCATCCGCCTTGACCTCCAGTTAAATTGCCCCAGATATTGTATACCGCATACTCTGTTAAAGGTCCGATTGAATAGATTTTATCTGGAATCTCTTTCGCTTTCTCGATAGTATAACCAATGACATTGACACTGATACCTTGTGAGAAGAAAAATGATAACAATGCATCAAAGAAACCACCGTCAGTCTTCTCCCCGCCTCGGTTATTACCGACAAAATTCATCAGTGCTAATAAAATCGGTGCTGAAATAATTCCCGCAATGATGGTCTTTTTGCCAAACCATGCCTGTGTCCCAGTCTGTTTCGCTAAAATATTGCGGTAACAGAAGTAAATAAACAAGATGAGCACATCTAACATAAAGTCAGAACGAGATCCTGTTAATACAGAGAGACCATCTACAAATAAATAGGCCAGTATCGGCAGCCACGCTTTCTTTTGTGCAGGCAATGTCGCCAGGTATACAAAGAAAGCTACTGGGAACATTCGACTGACCAACACAAACACGCCTGGTAAACTCGATTTGAAACTAGCGAAATAGGCATAATATCCTTGTGATTGTGACGCTTGAACCGCTTCTGCCAAATACATCAACTTAAACACAATCGCAATCGTAAAGACACCTAAACTGATGATTCGGATATTTTGTTTATACGTTGACTCAACAGGTTGAAACTGTTTAAAACCTTGTTGAACCGTACGGTCTAACATCGCGAAACCTAAAAAGAGACAAAATAAACTTAAACTCAACAAGATTAAGATATTAAATATTGTGGCTTGATCTGTAAAATACGTTCCCAGCAATTTAAAGTCCTTTTCATGATAATGGAACAGTTTGCTGACAACCATTCTGCCCATTAAAAAGACAAAGAACGTCACATTGAACATAAAGAAGATGACCCGCTGGTTGAACGCTTCTAGTCCATATATGAGATTGTTCAGAAAAAATAATAAGAGTGCACTAAATAACAACGTAATATTCGAAAAGATAATGCCGATTGTAAGCAATATTACCGCAAGCATCAGCACACTCCATCTTAATAACTTGGTCAAACTTCCACCTACTTACTCATTCGTTACTTATTTGTCGTTTCTTGCGTTTTAAACGCTTTCGTCTGGTTGTGTCATAGGTGTCTAGCAATATACCGATTTTACATTCTACGGTTGTGCAAGTTCATGCGCAAATTCAGTATAAAGACTTTCAGAATCACAGAGCGTCTGCCAAGTTTGGTAAGCACCTTTCGCATAGCCTTGATAAGCTTCATCTGAAAGATTTATGAAATATTCAATCGCACGTGCTGCTTCTTCTGGCTTAAGTGCATCACTGATTAAAGTACCATTCACATCTGTTTGTACAATTTCAGCTGTCCCTCCGACATCAGAAGCTACGACAGGAATCGCATTCGCCATTGCTTCCATGACAGAGACGGGTACACCTTCTGATTCAGAAGTATTTAAAAATAACGTCGGGTTATGCTCATGATACCATTTTCTGACCTCTTTGTTCGGCAAACGTCCAATCAATTCATATTGAGAAGGTTTCAATTTCTCTTTCGCTAATGCTTCTATCTTTTGCGCATCCGGACCATCACCGATATGTACCCACTTAAAGTCATAACCTTGTTCATTTAATTGTGCCAAGGCATCAATAATGACATCTAAACGCTTTAATTTACGAATCGTTGAACAGCTGACAAATAAAGGCGGCTGACGTAATGACACTTGATAATTGCCTTCTCCGACACCAAGACGTCTAGTTTCAATTTTATCTGCGTACTTCGGAAACTTGTTGCTTAAATAATTCGAACTCGTATCAGAAACCGGATATAACGCATCCACATGTTTCAACATAGCGTGACGCATCGGCAAGAAACTAAACGGTTTAATATAATCATTCACATCATAACCATGCCCTCTAGAAATAAATGGAATAGAGGCATCACCATAATAATCATATTTTAATTTTCTGCCGAGGTTCGCAGTGATATAAAACCAATAACTGTATATATAAAGCTGCGTATACCCATCATTTTCCGGCAATAAATGTGAACGTACTAAGTCTTGATAAATCGCGTCCGTTCTCGCTTCAAAATACAGATTGTACATCCACTTATAAGGATTTAATGACCCCGCATTTTCACCGATACTGCGTACACGCGGTTGGCTGAATAAAATATTTGGTCCTGTCTTTAAGAAGTTGATAGCTTTATCTTTTAACCCTTGCGGGAAAGGCAAATCGATAACAGTTGCTACGTTAGGCACTTCTCTTGTCACCTTCATCTTCTGACTGACCATCGTTGGAATAATCACGATATGATCAAAGGCTTCTGCCAAATATTTGATTTCCTCTTCTAAATATTCCTCTCCTTTGTAGTAAGGAAAGTAATTCGTCAACAAAATCAGTTCTTTCTTCATAAGTGCTATTCCTCTCTTACTTCTGATTAATATTTTTTCGTAATAACACCGTTGAAATCGTCTTATAAATCACAAATGCATCCATTTTAAAGCTGACGTTCGCCGCATAAAAGGCATCTAAGCGCATGCGTTCTTCCATTGAAGCACTGTTACGCAACAAAGCTTGCGTTAAACCCGTAATACCAGGTTTCACATGAAACTTTGTTTTATAGTAATCTGGATAACGATGTGTATTGCCAAGCGGACTTGGACGCGGTCCGACAAAGCTCATGTCACCTTTCAACACATTCAGTAACTGTGGTAACTCATCAATACTTGTTTGACGTAACACTCGACCGATTTTTGTCACACGTGGATCTTGATCACTATTGAACGTACTGCCATCCGCATTACGAATATCTTGCGCATTTTCTTTCATTGTACGAAACTTATGCATTTCAAAAGGCAACATACCGACACCTAAACGTCGGCCGTTATATAAGATACTGCCTTTATCTTCTCGTTTAATCATCACACTGACAGGCAAAGCGACAATTAATAACACCGGCAATAATACCACAAACAACAACACATCTAACCAACGCTTAATATTTTTCCGGTAATTCATCACGCAGCCCCTCCATTTCTTGATAAATTTCTTGTAATGCATCTATAAATTGATAATGAGGGACAAAATCAAGTTCTGTTTGCGCTCGTGTACCATTCATATAAGAAGGCTCAAAATAATCCGGCACATCTTCATCTTGACGTTGAATATCCGTCGGATTGCCGAACACTTGATTGATGTGTTGAGCAACTTCTAAATTCGTCAATGTTTCACTGCCTTTAATATTTTGAATTAATTGGGCGTTTGGATGTTTGGACACTTGCCAAATCGCTGAAGCTGCATCTTTCGCATATAAAAACTCTCGCGACACATCACTCTCACCCATTACCGTTAAAGGTTTGCCTAACAAAGCTAAGCGCATAAAGTAATTAATCATATAGTTATTTTTCTCATGTGCGCCAAATAAATGCGAGAAGCGTAAACATACAATATCCAGTTGAAAATGTTTACGGTAATACGCAGCAAGTTGTTCAATATAACGTTTATTCAAACCATATAAAGACTTCGGAACTTGATTCACGGCGTCTTCTTCTTGCCAAGGTAATGAAGATGTGTCGTCATATACTGAAATAGAAGAAGCTACAATCACTTGTTTACATTTTCGTTCAAGCGCCGCTTCAAATACATGTTGTGCCATCTGTAATTCTTCTGTATAACTGCTGATGTCTTTTCTTGGTCCTCTATTACCTGCCAAATGCACAATTACGTCATCTTCTTGAAAGATCATCTCCAAAGAAGCCTCACTGTAATCGGTTTGGACTTGATGTGCATCTTCTGTATTTTGTCTGCGTGATAGAACAGTATAATCTATCTTTTTATCTTCTAATAAAGCAGTCAGATAGCGGCCAAGCAATCCTGTACCGCCTGTAATTCTAAAGGCCATTTAGTCTTCCTCCTTCATCAGCGGATAAATATAAAAGCCTACTTTGTCATACACGCCGTTGACTGGTCTGATGAATTCTCCTTGTTGATAGTAACGATAACTTTCTAAGGTATGATCTGGGACTTTGAATTGATAATAATCAATCGGTTGTTTCGGTGTCTCGCACATAAATTCTAAGACTACTGGTTGAGTCGTTGTCGCATCTGTAAAAGTAGGTGCTTGTTCTTCTAATAAATGCTTAAATGTTTTTTCTAACAAGTCATCATGATTATAATATTGAATCAGTTTATGCATATGACAACCGTCAAAGCGTGGTGTGATTTCAATAATAAAGGCTTCATGATTCATCACTTTTACTTGCGCATACACAGGGCCATTTTGAATATTTAAAGTCTTTAAGTGTGCTGCAATCGCTGCTTCTATAGACGCCATCGGATAATCATAGTCAGGGTCAATAATATGTTTATGAATTAAACCTGGATGTTCTGGCCACGTTTCACGCATCGACACTAAGGTGAATTGGAGTTTGCCATCTACAACATAGCCATTCACTGAAATTTCATAGCCTTCGATATAACGTTCAATAATTGCTGCACCTTCTCTTGATTGTTCCACCGCATGCGCAATTGCTTTAGGTAAGTCATCAGCTTGTGTTACCAATGTAATGCCACGTTGACCTTGACCATCTGTTGGTTTCACAAAAACTGGATAATCTATTTCTGTTTGATGATGAATATCTTTTGTAATTTCAAAAGGCACAGAACCTGTAATGCCTTTCGTTTGTGCACGCATCACATCTTTGTGGTTACATGCATACGCTGTGTCATAACTGACAAAATGCGGTAAATCTAAAGCTTCAGAGATTTTATTCGCAACTGGCATAGCTAAATCTGAGCCTACTGAATAAACTGCATCAATATGGTGTTGTTTGATATAAGCGATAACCGCTGCTTCATCTATAATGTTAATCTCTTCAAAATAATCTGCGCTATCAGCACCAGGACCGTCTTTCTTCATGGCTAACGCATGTGTTTCGTAACCCATATCTTTTAACTTCTCAATAGCTTCAGCTTGTACAGGTGCGACACCTAGAATTAATACCTTCTTCATACCAGCACCCCGCCGACTGCTTCATTGACTTGTTTGATAATGTATTCTACTTGTTCATCTGTTAACTGCGGATAAAGCGGTAACGTCAATTCATTCACATAATGTGCATGTGCATTCGGGAAATCTTTAATATCAAAACCATAAGCTTGATACGCTGAAAACATCGGTAACGGTTTATAATGTACATTTGTCGCAATACCTTCATCAGCTAAATGTTCAATAATCGCATTACGTTGTTCCTCTGTCGCACCTTTAATCCATGTAATATATAAGTGACAGCTAGACTCTTTTTCATTATCAAAGTGCTTTAATGTCTTGATAACGTCTGAGTTCAAGTTTTCATCATATAAACGCACGACTTCTTTACGGCGGGCTAAGTTCTCATCATAATGATTGAGTTGATCAAGGCCAATGGCCGCATTGATATCAGTCATATTGAATTTATAACCTAACTCTGAGATGTCATATTCCCAGTTACCTTTCTGCATTTTAGATAACGCATCTTTACTTTGACCGTGCAAAATAGAAGTTTTGTATAATTTTTGTAAATCAAAGCCGTGTGCTTCGTAATCTTTCGTCCATGTGACTGCACCACCTTCAGCAGTCGTTAAGTTCTTTACCGCATGGAAAGAGAATGTGGTAAAGTCAGCGAAACTGCCGCTCTTGGCTTCCCCTTTTGTCGCGCCGAATGAATGTGCGCCGTCATTAATAATCGCAATACGATTTAATACAGCATGCACAGGGTTTTCTGTGTGGAAAAGTGCTTGTTTACAACGCGCAATTTCAAATAATTTATCGTAATCGCATAATTGACCAGCGATATCCACTGGAATAATGGCTTTTGTGTTTTCGGTGATTTTATCTTCAAGTTGTGTGTAATCCATTTCTAAGGAGTCTTTTTGTGTGTCTACTAATACAATTTTAGCGCCGACGTGGGCGATGACTGAGGCTGAAGCGGTGTATGTATAAGCAGAAGTGATGACTTCGTCCCCTTCGCCAATACCTAGTAAACGTAATGTCATTTCTAAAGCAGCCGTTGCTGAGTTCATTGCGACTGTACCTTCTGTCCCCATATAGTCAGTTAATGCTTCCTCGAATGCTTTCGTTTTAGGCCCCGTCGTAATCCAACCACATCTCAAAGTTTCCACAACACTCTCAATGGCCTCTTCAGAAATTTTAGGCGGGCTAAATGGTATTTGCATAGCTATCTTCTCCTTTATCTTTAACGATTATCTCTCACTATGATGCTAAGAAATAATACTTTAGAATATCTGCCAAATATCCAAATGTTTCTTCATTTATCGCATCCATCAAAAAAGATTTCTGCCATTTCATCACACATCGCAAATATTCTAATTAGATATTATGTTCCAATTTAGTAACAGTATAATCCACTAAGTAAAAAGTATTCAATCAATATTCGTAATTAAAATTATTATTTAACAATCCTAATTTTAGAATTACATATCATTAATAAACTAATTATAGAATCAACACTCACTTAACATTCTTTACATACAATTAACACAAATCCACCTTCCTCATTTCTCAATAAAAAGCATATAAAAAGACGCCCCTTGAATATTCAAAGGACGTCTCATCTTACTTATCCAGTTTTAAATTTAAACCTTATTTCTCTTCATTATCTTTCTTACGACGTTTACCAAAGAGTAACCAAGCACCTAAACCTGCGAACAATGTACCGAATAATGTTTTCTTCACATCATCTTGACCTGTATCAGGCAAGTCTTTATCTTTAGCAGTTTGTGTCTTATCTGCTTTCGTTGGTTGTTTAGCTTCAGCATCTGACTTAGCTGGTACCTCTTGTTCACTTTCAGTCGTTACTGTTGTTCCATCACTATCTTCATGTACAGATGGTACGTTAGGTTGTGTTACTCCATCTTTATCTTCAGATGGTACTGTAACTTCTGGTTGTGTCGGTTGTGATGGTGTTGTTGGTTGTTCTGGCGTCTCTGGTGTACTTGGCGTTGTTGGTTGTTCTGGTTGAGTTGGTTCGTTTGGCACCTCTGTTCCAGGTACTTCTGGTGTGCCTGGCTGAGTTGGATTCTCAGGCTGCTCTGGTGTTTCAGGTGTCTCTGGAACTTCAGGTGTTGGTTTCTCTGGATTTTCAGGTTCTTGTGGAACTTCTGGGTCCGGTGTGCCTGGGTCTTCAGGTTGTTCTGGTTCCTCTGGTGTTGTACCTGGATCCTCAGGGTCCACTGGTACTGTGCCAGTTCCTCTTTCAACAATTCTATCTACTTTTTCAGTCAGCGTGATTGTTGTTGTATCTGGGTTAATGAGTTCACCTGTTTTCGGATCTACGCCGTAAACTGTTGTCGTTTGTGTTTGACCTGTTTTACCTGGCTGCACTTCGTATTCTGTTCCAGCTGGTAAGTTCGGGTTATCTTGATAGATTGTGTCAAATGGGATATCTGTCGTTGTGACCACTTTTGTGCCGACACTGATAACTCTGTCTTTCGGCAGGTTATTCGGGTCATTCGGATCTCCTGGTGTACCTTCCTCAATCACTTGTGTCTCGCCGACTGGCAAGTCAGGATTTGGACGGTACGTTGTAGATGGTGCGACAGGTCCATATTCAATAATTCGGTCAACTGGCGGCGTTGTGACAGATTCTGTGGTTGTTGGATTCAATAATGCGCCTGTTGTTTTGTCCACTTCGTACGTTGTCGTCGTTGTTGTGATACCGTTTTGACCTTCTTGTGCAACGTGGTTGACTGTACCGATTGGTAAATCAGGATTATATCTGATAATTGTTTCATAAGGTATTGGTGTAGTTGTTTGTTCAACGTTATTCACACCTACCACTTCATTGACCGGTGGTGTTGTAATTTCTGATGTCGCAGGTTGTCCTGGCACTTTCGTTGTTGTTTCAATACCTGGTTGTCCTTCTGTTATCACTGTCTGTGTACCAATAGGTTGTGATGGGTTCGGATTCGCTTCGTATGAAGTTGACGGTGGGATTTCTGTTGTTGTCGTTGCGGTTGTACCGACTCCGATTTCAATTACTCTATTTTGTACTGGTGTCACAGTTGTTGTGATAGTAGATGGATTTTCAAGTGCACCTGTTTCTGGGTTGATAGTATACGTCGTTGTTGTTTCAGTTTGACCCGTGATACCAGCTTGTACTTCATTTTGAGTGCCTTGCGGTAAATTAGGATTTTCTTGATAAATCGTCTCGAATGGTACGTCATTCGTTGTCGTTTGTGTTGTACCTTTTGCGATAATTTGTGGTGTCGGTGCTGTCGTATCAGTTGTCGTTGTCGGATTAATTAATGCACCTGTCGTTGGATCCACTTCGTACGTTGTTGTCGTAGTCGTCGTTCCATTTTGACCCGGTGTTACGACACTTTCATAACCGATAGGCTCATCTGAACTGATATATTGCGTATCATATGGAACTGATGTTGAATCAGTAGCCACATTACCTACATAAACCACTGTGTTTGTCGGTGGATTATCTGAGTCATTCGGGTCGCCCGGCTGACCTTCCACTGTTCTTGTTTCACCTGCTGGTAATGTCGGATCCGGCTGGTAAACCACTTGACCTTCAGCTGGTCCATATTCCACAATGCGTTGAACTGGGTTGGTTGTTTCAGTTGTCGTTGTTGGATTAATCAACGTTCCTGTTTGTGTGTCAACTTCATATGTTGTTGTCGTTGTTGTTGTACCGTTTTGTCCTACTTGTGCAACATGGTCTGTTGTGCCGACTGGCAGATTCGGATTGTATCTGACAATCGTATCATACGGAATCGTTTCTGTTGTTTCTTCTACGTTGTTGACACCGATAACCTCATTCACTGCTGGTGTTGTTACTTCTGTTACCGCTTCTTGCCCCGGCTCTTTCGTTGTTGTAGATTCACCTGGTTGTCCTTCTGTAATCACTGTTTGTGTACCGATTGGTTGTGATACATCTGGATTGGCTTCATACGAAGTTTGCGGCGCAATCGGTGTTGTCGTAGATGTTGTTGTACCACTGCCGACTTCAATAATTCGGTCTTGTTTCGCAATATCAGTAGTTGTCACTTCTGTTGGGTTTTCCAACGCACCTGTTTGTGGGTTCAACGTATACGTCACAGTCGTTGTCGTTTGACCTGTAACACCTGCTTGCAACTCATTTTGTGTACCTTGAGGCAAGTTAGGGTTCTCGATATACACTGTTTCGTATGGTACATCGTTCGTTGATGTTTGTGTTGTACCTTTTTCCACAATTTGTGTAACAGGCGGTGTCTTGATTGATGTCACTTCTGGATTAATCAATGTACCTGTTGATGGGTCTACTTGATAAATCGTTGTTGTTGTCACTATACCGTCTTGACCTGGTGTCGTGATATTTTCATAACCTACCGGTTGAGATGTCGGTACATATTGCGTGTCATACGCAACTGGTGTTGTATCTGTTGTCATGTTACCGACTTTTACAACTGTCTCTGTTGGTGGATTATTTGGATCATTCGGGTCACCCGGTGTACCTGTAACAGTTACTGTTTCACCATATGGCACGCTTGAATCTGGTTGGTAAACCACGCCGCCTTCTACTGGTCCATATTCAACAATACGTTGTACTGGATTTGTCGTTTGTGTTTCAGTCTGAGGATTCATTAACGCACCTGTTTGACTGTCTACCTCATACGTTGTTGTCGTTGTTGTCATACCCTCTTGACCTTCTTGCGCAACATAATCTGTTGTGCCGACTGGTAAATCTGGGTTGTAACGGATAATTGTTTCATACGGAATCGTTTGCGTTGTTGTATCTACATTGTCTACACCAATAACTTCATTAACCGCTGGTGTCGTGATTTCTGTTACCGCTTCTTGTCCAGGCGCTTTCGTTGTCGTTGACTCGCCTGGCACGCCTGGTGTTACCACTTGTGTATCCCCTGTACCTGCATCTGGGTCAGGATTTGCGACGTACGTAGTCTCTGCCGGAATTTCTGTTGTTGTCGTTGATGTTGTGCCAACACCCACTTCAATAATCAAATCTTGTTTCTCTACTAACACTTGATCTGTTGATAATGGATTTTCTAACTCGCCTGTTTGCGGATTAACCGTATACGTTACTGTCGTTTGCGTTTGTCCTGCGATACCTTCTTGAAGTACATTTTCTGTACCTTGAGGTAGATTAGGATTTTCTTGGTAAACCAAATTATAAGGAACATCAGCTGTTGTGACTTGCGTCGTACCTTTTTCAATCACTTCATCAACCGCCGGTGTTGATGTCGTTGTGATTTGCGGATTACTTAAAGCACCTGTTGAAGGATTGACGCTATACGTTGTTGTTGTCGTTTCTGTACCTGTTTGACCCGGTGTTTGTACATTCGTATAAGTCGTTGGTGCATCTACACCTACATATTTCGTTTCATACGGTACTTGCGTTGTTTCAGTTGTTGTATTGCCGACTTTCACAACTGTATCTGTTGGTAGATTATCTGGGTCGTTTGGATCTCCAGGTGTTCCTGGTGTTGTAGATGTTTGACCTGCAGGCAACGTTGTATCTGGTTGGTAAATGATACCGCCTTCCACCGGTCCATATTCTACAATGCGATTCACCGCATCCACCGTTGTCGTTTGTGTTTGTGGATTCGTTAATGCACCTGTTTGATTGTCTACCTCATACGTTGTTGTAGTAGTCGTTGTACCGTTTGTACCTTCTTGAGCAACATAATTTGTAGTACCTACAGGAAGACTTGGGTTATAACGTACGATTGTTTCGTACGGGATTGTTGTTTCTGTACGTTCTACGTTATTGACACCAATAATTTCATTCACTGCAGGAATAGTTGTTTCCGTAACCGCTTCTTGACCTGGCGCTTTCGTTGTCGTTGACTCGCCTGCTTGTCCAGGTACTGTCACAGTTTGTGTTCCGACAGGTTGTGTATAATCTGGATTAGCTTCGTATGACGTTGTCGGCGCAATCGGTGTCGTCGTTGTTGTCGTTACCCCTGTACCAACTTCAATAATACGATTCATTGCTTCTTGTGTTGTCACTGTTGTTGAAACCGGGTTTTCCAAAGCACCTGTTTCAGCATTGAGTGAATAAACTGTCGTTGTTTGTGTTTGACCAACTGAACCTTCTTGTAGCACATTTTGTGCACCTTCAGGTAAATTAGGATTTTCTACATAAACTGTTTCATATGGGACATCGCTTGTTGTGACTTGTGTCGTACCTTTTTCAACAACTTGTGTTACAGCTGGTGTCGTATTCGTCGTCACTGCTGGATTACTTAATGCACCTGTCGTTGGATCGACATCATACACAGTTGTCGTTGTAGATGTACCATCTTGACCTGCGACCTTCACATTTTCATAGCCTACTGGTTCTGTTGTTGGAATGTATTGTGTCTCGTATGGCAATGCATCCGTTGTTGTAACTTGATTACCGACTTTCACTACCGTTTCTGTAGGCAAGTTGTTCATATCATTCGGATCACCTGGTGTACCTGGAATAGTTTCTGTTTCACCATATGGCAGATTCGCATCTGGTTGATACACAATCGTTCCTTCAACTGGACCATATTCTACAATTTTATTGACAGGTGCTGTTGTATTTTCCGTTACTTGTGGATTAGACAATGTACCTGTTGTACTGTCTACATCATATGTCGTTGTCGTGGTTGTCGTACCGTCTTGACCTTCTTGTACCACTTGGTTCACTGTGCCGACTGGCAAATCTGGATTATAGCGGATGATGGTTTCGTACGGAATTGTTTGTGTTGTCGTATCCACATTATCGACACCAATGACTTCATCAACAGCTGGTGTTGTAGTTTCAGTCACAGGATCTTGACCTGGCGCTTTCGTCGTTGTCGATTCTCCTGGCTCGCCTGGTGTGATGACTGTTTGATCACCTGTACCTGGGTCTGCATCTGGATTTGCGACATAATTCGTCTTAGGTTCAATCACATCCGTTGTTGTCACAGTTGTGCCGACACCTACTTCAATAATGCGCGTTTGTGCACCAGACAGAATCGTTGTTTCTGACGTTGGATTTTCTAACGCACCTGTTTGACCGTTCACTTGATATGTCGTTGTTGTTTGTGACGTTCCGATAATACCTGCTTGAATTTCATTTTGTGTACCTTCAGGTAAATCTGGGTTTTCTCTATAAACAGTGTCATAAGGAATATCTGTATTCACAACTTGTACTGTGCCTTTTTCAATTACTTCTGTTGTAGAAGGTGTTGTCGTTGTTGTGGTTACTGGACTTTCAAGTGCACCCGTTTCTGGGTTCACAGTATACGTTGTCGTCGTTGTTTCAGTCCCATTTTGACCTGCTGTTTGAACATTAGTATACGTTGTCGGTTCACTTACACCTACATATTGCGTGTTATAAGGAACTGGGCTTGTTTCTGTTGTCACATTACCTACTTTTACCACAGTATCCGTCGGCAGATTATTTGGATCGTTCGGATCTCCTGTTTGACCTGGTACTGTACTTGTTTGACCAGCTGGCAATGTCGGATCCGCTTGATATGTTGTACCGCCAGCGACTGGTCCATATTCTACAATTTGGTTCACTGGATTAATTGTTGTTGTTTGCGTTGTCGGATTAGACAATGCCCCTGTATTCGGGTCAACTTCATACGTTGTCGTTGAAACAGTTGAACCGTTTTGACCTGTTTGCGCCACATAATCTGTTGTGCCGACTGGCAGATTCGGATTATAACGCATAATCGTTTCATAAGGTATATCCGTTTCTGTTTGTGTCACATTATTTACACCAATGACTTCATTAACAGGTTGCGTTGTTGTTTCAGTAACCGCTGGTTGACCTGGTGCTTTCGTTGTTGTTGATTCACCTGGTACACCTTCAGTAATTACAGTTTGTTCACCGATTGATTGCGCTATATCAGGGTTCGCTGTGTAGCTTGTTGTTGGTGCGATTGGTGTTGTTGTTTGTGTAGTGACACCTGTACCGACTTCAATAATACGGTTTTGTACTTCTTGTGTTGTTACTGTATTTGAAGTTGGATTTTCTAACGCACCTGTTTGCGCATTCACTGTATACGTTGTCGTTGTTTCAGTTTGACCTGCCACGCCTGCTTGAATTTCATTTTGTGTACCTGCAGGTAAGTCTGGATTTTCTCTATAAATCGTTTCGTAATTGACTTCGTTAGTCTCAACTTTTGTTGTACCGATTTCCACGACTTGTGCAGTAGCTGGTGTTGATGTTGTTGTGACTTGTGGATTCGTCAATTCGCCAGTTTCTGGATTCACATCGTACGTTGTTGTCGTTGTTTCGGTACCATTTTGACCTGTTGTTGCGATATTTTCATAACCCACAGGTTGGTTCACACCGACATATTGTGTTTCAAACGGAACATCTGATGTGCTTGTATCTACATTATCGACACCTACGACTTGGTCTACTGCTGGAATGGTTTCTGTCACAGGTGTTTGACCTGGTTCAGTTGTTGTCGTTGTTGAGCCTGCTTGTCCTGGCGTAAGAACAGTCGTACCGCCGACACCTGCATCATTATCTGAATCTGCAACATAGATTGTTTTCGGTGGCAATTCTGTCACTTCAGTTGTTGTGACACCTGTACCACGTTCGATAATACGATCTTGTTTTTCGACTTGTGTTGTTGTTACAGACACTGGATTTTCAAGTGCGCCTGTTGTCGAATTTACAGTATACGTTGTTGTGATTTCTTCTTGTCCCACAATACCTGGTTGGACTTCGTTTTCAGTTCCTACTGGCAAGTTCGGATTATCAACATATGTTGTGTTGAATGGAATATCATTCGTTGTTACTTGTTTCGTACCGATTTCAATCACTTGAGCCACTGGTTGTTCTGTTGTTGTAGAAGTTTCTGGATAAATCAATGCGCCTGTATTCGGATCGACTTGATACGTTGTTGTTGTCGTCGTTGTGCCATTTTGACCTGATGTCGCCACATTTTCATAGCCGATTGGTTGATCTACAGCTACATATTGCGTATCAAATGGAATAGTTTCTGTCGTTGTGTCTACATTATCGACACCGATTACTTCATTAACAGGCGGCGTTGTTGTTTCAGTGACCGCTGGTTGACCTGGTGCTTTCGTTGTTGTCGATTCACCTGGTACCCCTTCAGTAATCACCGTCGTGTTACCCACACCTGCATCAGGATTTGGCGCTGCTTCATACGTTGTTGTCGGCGGAATGACTGTGGTATCTGTTACCGTCACGCCTGTGCCGACTTCTACAATACGATCTTGTTTGTCAGTTAACGTTACTGTATTCGCAACTGGATTGTACAGCTCTCCTGTTTCTGGATTCACACTATAAGTTGTCGTCGTTTGAGTCTGTCCGATGACACCTGCTTGAAGTTCATTTTGTGTGCCTTCCGCAAGGTCTGGATTCTCTCTGTAAATTGTTGTATAAGGAACTTCAGCCGTAGTCACTTGTTGTGTTCCGATTTCCACAACTTCTGTCACAGATTCTGTCGTTTGATTAACTGATGTCGGGTTACTTAAGACGCCCGTATTCGGGTCGACTTGATACGTTGTTGTTGTAGTTGTTGAGCCATCGACACCTGTTGTTGCGACATTTTTATAATCTGTCGGTTGTGCTACTGCCACATAAGTTACATCGTGCGGCAAGATAGTTGTTGCGGTATCGACATTCCCTACTTTAACAACAGTATCTGTCGGTAAGTTATTCGGATCGTTCGGGTCACCTGGAACACCTTCAGTAGTTGTTTGTTGACCTACAGGCAAGCTAGGGTCTGGTTGATAAATTACTTCTCCTGCCACCGGACCATATTCAATAATACGATCAACTGGCGCAGTTTCTGTGGTATTTATCGCAGGATTTAATAATGCGCCTGTGTCTGGATCAACTTCATACGTTGTCGTTGTTGTTGTAAGACCGTTTTGACCTTCTTGCGCTACTGAATTCGTTGTACCTACTGGCAAGTTTGGATTATAACGTTCAACCGTGTTATACGGAATATCTTGTTGTACGACATCCACATTATCTACGCCGATGACTTGAGTCACAGGTTCTGTTGTCGTCGTAGTGACCGCTTCTTGTCCAGGTTCTTTCACTGTCGTTGATACACCAGATTGACCTTGTGTAATAATCGTTTGATCGCCGACACCCGGGTCATTGTCTGGATTTGCTTGATACGTTGTATCAGGTGGAATCGGTGTTGTCGTAGACGTTGTCACACCAGTACCCACTTCAATAATACGGTCTTGTTTCTCAACTAATGTCGTTGTATTTTCGACTGGACTTTCTAGCGCACCTGTTTGTGCATTCACTGTGTATGTCGTTGTTGTTTGTGTTTGACCTGTAATACCTGTTTGAATTTCATTTTGTGTGCCTTGTGACAAGTCTGCATTCTCAACATAAATTGTATTATAGGCAACATCTTCAGTTGTAGTTTGAACTGTTCCTTTTTCAACCACTTGTGTGACTGGCGCAATTGTTTGAACCGCAGTCACTGGGTTCGATAACGTACCTGTATTTGGATCCACTTGATATGTTGTTGTCGTAATTGTTGTACCATCTTGACCTTGTGTTTGAACGTTTGTGTAATCCGTCGACTGACTGACACCTACATACGTTGTTTCATAAGGTTGTGTTGTCACATCCGTTTGAACATTACCCACTTTGACAATTGTATCTGTCGGTAAGTTATTCGGATCATTTGGATCTCCTGGAGTACCTTCAATGGTATTAGTTTGATTGTAAGGTACATTACTGTCTGGTTGATACACAACATTGCCTGCGACAGGACCATATTCCACAATCTGACTCACCGGTTCTGTTGTATTTGTTTCTACTTGTGGATTCAATAATTGACCTGTTGTCGGGTCTACTTCGTAAGTCGTTGTCGTTGTTGTGACACCATCTTGACCTTGTTGAACGACTACGTTTGTGCTGCCTGTCGGCAAGTTCGGATTATAGCGTGTAATCGTGTCATAAGCTGTCGTGCTCGTTGTCGTATCTACGTTATCTACGCCAATCACTTCATTCACCGGCTCTGTAGTTGTTGTCGTTACTGCTTCTTGACCTGGTTCTTTGACCGTTGTCGCAACACCTTCTTGACCAGGCACTAAGATAACTTGGTCTCCTGTGCCAGGGTCTGCATCAGGATTTGCTTGATATGTTGTTGTCGGTAAAATCGGTGATGTTGTAGACGTCGTTACACCTGTACCTACTTCAATGATTTGATCTTGTTTATAAATCGTAGTCATTGTGTCAGATGTCGGACTTTCTAATGCGCCTGTTTCTGGATTCACTGTATACGTTGTTGTTGTTTGCGTTTGACCTACCACACCTTGTTGTACAACATTTTGCGTACCTTGCGGTAAATCTGGATTTTCTCTGTAAATTGTCTCATACGGTACATCCGCTGTTGTTGTTTGAATCGTACCTTTTTCAACGACTTGTGTAATCGGTCCAACTGTTTGAACTGAAGTAACTGGATTTGATAGTGCACCTGTATAAGGGTCCACTGTATACGTCGTTGTCGTCGCTGTTGAACCTTCTTGTCCTTCTGTTCTGACATTTGTATAATCTGTCGGTTGACTCACACCTACATATTGCGTGTCATAAGGTAATGCAGCTAACTCATGTGTTGTATTACCTACATTGATAATCGTGTTTGTAGGTAGATTATTCGGGTCATTCGGATCGCCTGGTGTACCTTCAATCGTCGTTGTTTCATTATATGGCAGGTTCGGGTCTGCTTGATAAATCGTTTCTCCAGCAACCGGACCATATTCAATAATTTGTGTCACAGGTTGTGTTGTCGTTGTTGATACTTGTGGGTTAGACAATTGTCCAGTTGTTGTATTAACATCATACGTTGTCGTTGTTGTCGTCACACCGTCTTGACCTTGTTGTGCCACCACATCTGTACTGCCTACTGGCAAGTTCGGGTTATAACGCGTTTCAGTTTGATAAGGAATTGGTGTCGTTGTTGTATCCACGTTATCCACACCGATGACTTCATTGACAGGTTGTGTTGTGATTTCAGTCACAGGATCTTGACCTGGTTCTTTTGTAGTTGTCGTTTCACCTGCTTGTCCAGGCGTTATGACTGTGTAATCACCTGTTCCTGCATCCGGATTAGGATTCGCTTCGTAAACTGTTGTCGGCGCAATCGAATCTGTTGTCACAACAGTTGTGCCTGTACCGACTTCAATAATACGGTCTTGTTTTTGAATCGTTGTCGCATCCATTGATGTCGGATTCTCTAATGCGCCTGTTTCAGGATTCACTGTATACGTTGTTGTCGTTGTTGTTTCGCCAATCACACCTGGTTGAATTTCATTTTGAACGCCTACAGGTAAATTCGCATTTTCTTGATAAATCGTGTCATATTGTACTGGTGTTGTCGCAACTTGAACTGTTCCTTTTTCTACTATTTCTGTCACAGGCTGAGTTGTTTGTGTAGAAATAGATGGATTAATCAATGTGCCCGTATTTGGATCCACTTCATAAGTTGTCGTCGTTGTTGTGAGACCTGTTTGTCCTGCTGTTTGTACATTTGTATAATCTACAGGCTGATTCACACCGACATATTGCGTGTCATACGGCAATGTTTCATTTGTAGTATTGATGTTTCCTACATACACAATTGTATCTGTCGGCAAATTATTTGGATCATTCGGGTCTCCAGGTGTACCTGGTACTGTATTGGTTTGATTGTATGGCAAGTTCGGGTCTACTTGATAAATCGTATTACCTGCGACTGGTCCATATTCTACAATACGCGGTGTTGCTGGAGATACTTCTTCGGTTGTTACTGGATTAGATAACGCACCTGTTGTTGGGTCAACTTCATATGTTTTGATTGTAGCTGCGGTACCATCTTGACCTTCTTGAACGACAACGTTTTGTGAACCTACAGGTAATGTTGGGTTATAACGTGTAATCGTTTCATATGGAATCGGTGCTGTCGCTGAATCAACGTTATCTACGCCGATGACTTCATTAACAGCTGGTGTTGTTGTCGTTGTGACCGCTTCTTGACCTGGCTCTTTCACTGTTGTTGCGACACCATCTTGTCCTTCAACTACCACAATTTGATCACCTGTACCTGAATCTTTATCAGGGTTCGCTTGGTAAACCGTTGTCGCTGGAATTGGTGTCGTTGTAACTGAAGTCGTACCAGTTCCTACTTCAATAATACGGTCTTGTTCTTGTACCAATGTGTCTGTATTTGAAACTGGGCTTTCTAACTCCCCTGTTGAACTGTTGATTGTATACGTTGTTGTCGTTTGTGTTTGACCTACGATACCTTCTTGCAGCACATTTTCTGTACCTTGAGGTAAATCAGGATTTTCTCTATAAACTGTTTCATAAGGCACTTCAGCTGTTGTCACTTGAACTGTACCTTTTTCAATCATACGATTTTCTGCAGGTACTGTTTCAGTATTAGTTTGCGGATTAATTAATTCGCCTGTCTCAGGATTAACCTCATACGTTGTTGTCGTTGTTGTTGAACCATCGCTGCCTTCAGCCACAACATTTCTATACGTCGTCGGTTCATTTACACCAATGTATTCCGTACTATGAATAATCGGTGTTGTAGCTGTGCTGACATTACCCACATACACAATTGTATCCGTCGGCAAATTATTCGGATCGTTCGGATCTCCAGGTGTTCCCGGTACTGTAGTTGTTTGACCTGCAGGTTGATTTGGATCAGCTTGATAAACTGTATCGCCTGCGACTGGTCCGTATTCATAGACTTGATCGACTGGATTAATTGTATTTGTCACTGTTTGCGGATTAGATAACGCACCTGTTGTCGCATCTACATCGTATGTCGTTGTTGTCGTTGTCGAACCATTTTGACCATCTTGAACTAACGTATTCGGTGTGCCCACTGCTAAATCTGGGTTATAGCGATAAACCGTGTTATACGCGATCGGTGTTACATTAGTATCTACATTATCTACGCTGATGACTTCATCAACAGGTTGTGTTGTCGTTGTTGTAACCGCTTCTTGGCCCGGTTCTTTTACTGTTGTTGCAACACCGTCTTGGCCTTGTGTCACAACCGTTTGGTCTCCAACTCTTGCATCAGAATCTGGATTAGCGACATAAGTCGTACCTGATGGAATCGGTGAAGTTGTTGACGTTGTCACACCAGAGCCCACTTCAATAATTTGATCTTGTTTTTGCGTTAATGTCGTTGTTGATGTTGTTGGACTTTCCAGTGCACCTGTTGTCTGGTTCACTGTATAAGTCGTAGTTGTTTGCGTTTGACCTGTTACCCCTTGTTGTACAACGTTTTGCGTATCTTGAGGTAAATCAGGATTTTCTACATAAACTGTGTTATATGCGATATCTTCTGTCGTAACTTGTACAGTTCCTTTTTCAATGACTTGTGTTACAGGTTGAACCGTCGATGTCGTAGTTACTGGATTAGATAATTGACCTGTTGCTGGGTCGACTGTATAAGTTGTTGTCGTTGTTGTTGAACCTGCTTGGCCTTGTGTACGTACATTTGTGTAATCTGTTGGTTGATTTACACCGACATATTGTGTGCTGTAAGGAATAGTTGTTGTTGTCGCTTGTACATTATTCACACCTACAACTTCATTTGTTGGTTGTTGTGTAACGTTCACAATAGTATCTTTACCTGGTTCAGTCGTTACAGTTTGAGAACCTGGCACACCTTCCACCACAATCGTTTCATTACCAAGTGGTTGTGTCGGGTCTGAAACAGCTTGATAACTTGTGCTTGGTTCAATTGTTTCTACTGTTGTTTGTGCTGGTACTGCTTCAGGGTTGACTGAGTTATTACTGATTAATACAATTCTTTGAATCGTATTTAAGTTTAAAGTACTTAAGTCTTTACTACTTGTGCCTGATGGTGTTGAACTGGCACTTGTAGATTCTGCTGTATTATAAGTAGGTGTCCCCGTGGAGAAACCTTTTTGTGCAGCTTGTAAATCCACAACGTCTGACCAAACTGTATCTGCATCTGCGCTTTGGTTTGGATCACTGAAGTGTGTCGCATTCCAAGTTTTAACAATATATGACCCATTCCACTGCATATAGCCTGGTGAGTTCGGATCCATATAAATTAAATTCGGTTTACTGCCGTTTGTACTTTGACCACTTGTGACGATACTGTTCTTTTGGAAGTTAATATAGTTCGCATTATCAAAGATAAATTGACGGTTTTGGCTCGTACCGCCTAAAGGAATAGATAAAACTTCCGCATAATAATCTCGGTTATCTGTACGTAAATCTAATGTCGCATTATCTTTCACCCATAATAATGCGCTTTGTGTACCTGTCGCATTAATATTGACTAAGTCATTATAAGCGCCGACTTGCGTCTTAGTATCTGGGTTCCATTGATGGTTTTTCGCGTCTAAGAATAATGTCGCATACTCATCAATTAAAATTTGAGAGTTGCCATCTAATCCAATAATATTGTTGTTTGAGTAATCACCAACACGGTGACCGTCAGAATACGCGATGAATTTAGAGTATTGGCCGACTTCGAAAGTACTGCCTGTACCCATATCTACAATGTTACCGTTACCTTTTTGACTGATATTGATTGTAGAATTCGCACCTGTATACAATGTGCCGTCATTCGCAAAGTCAAAGATATTTTGTCCGGTAATATTTAACGTCGAACCATCACCGATTAATACCGAACCACCGTTCCCTACTTGGAACGCAGTTGTGCCATTCGTTGTGCCCCATGGGTTCGTCGGCGAAACGTTCATTGTAATATTTGAATTCGTACCTGTCGTAATTACACCGCCGTCAACGACTTGTAATGCATTACCTAAACCAGTGCGTGTAATATTAACTGTCGCATCTGGCGCAATATTGATATTCTTCGCACCGATGTTAGAACGGTTTATAGCACTGTCATTACTGATTGAACTGAAGTTGCCGCTAATATTAACAGTCACGTTTTGGTTTGTCAGTGTACTACTTACTAAGTTGCTGCCAGTATGTTTGACGTTATTGAACGAGATGGTGTTGTTAGTTGTCGTACTTGCGCCGAAGTTTACTAAACCACCCGTATTGCCTGTTGTAATATTCATGTTTTGATACGTCATATTCCAACTGCCGGATGTTGCTGGGGCGTTAATTATATTCGTACCTGTATTTAATGTATATCCGCCACCATCAATCGTCACAGAACGTCCTGTAGATGTTTGAAGTGTAGGTGTACTAGTGCCGGTAATATTACCAGTCAATTGAATATTAGAAACGGTTTTATCGTTTAATGCCGCTATAAATTGGTCCCACGTACTAACTTGTGTCGCAGGTGCTGGTGCTGCATATGCTGAGAATGCCATCATACGGAACATTGGTGAAATACTTGTTGAACTTGATGTTGTTGATGATTGTGTAGATGTCGTTAATGGTAATTCTCCGACTGGATCACTGCCAGGCGCACTAGATGTATTTAATAAATAAGAAGTTAATAAAGCATCTGCGATTTCTTCATCTGTCGCAGTATTCGCATCTACTGCCATCCCATCTACCACTTGTTGTGCTGCTTCAGGTGATAAATTTTCTTCAGTCGCTAAATAATCTGTTAAAGCGCTTTCCTTATCAGCACTACTATCTAATGTTTGTGATAAATCTTGAGATAATGTCGGTGTTGGTGATTCAATTGATGAAATTGTTGTGTCATTTGTTGAATTTGGCGTAGAAGTATCATTAGCTGTATTGTTTGTAGTATTACTGTCAGTTGTTGATGGTGCATCTGTTGTACCTGATGAAGTATCTGGTGCTGCTGCATCTGAATTAGATGTATCATTTGACGGTGTCGTTTGAGTTTCTGATGAAGTATCTTTTGATGGTGCAGGTGCGTCTGTTGAAGGTGTTGTCTCGGTATCAGGGGTACTTTCTGTTTGAGGTGATTCACTTGATGATGGTTGTGAAGGCGCAGGTGTTTCTGAAGGTGTTTGTGTTGAAGATTCTTGATTAGCAGGTGCTGGTTCTTGTTCTGTAGTTGTATCTGGTGCTGGCGCAGTATCGGTTGTTGGCGCAGACGTCTCACCAGATGGCGTGGATGTCGCAGGTGTTTCTGTTGTTTCAGTCGTATTTTGAGTTGGTTCTTGTGGTGTAGCGGTATCAACTTGTGGTGTTGTTTCTGTGGTATTCGTTGTTGTTTCTGTCGTATTTGTTTGTGTTTCTTGTGTCGGTGTAGTCTCTGTAGTTGAATCAGTTGTTGAAGTGTCGCCACTTCCTGACGAGCTGCTTGAGCTGCTGCCTGATGAATCAGATGTGCTGTTTTCAGCTGCTCTCGCTTCATCATTTACTCCTAAAATCAACATTGTTCCTAATAGAATCGAAGCAGTTCCAACGGTAAATTTGCGTATGGAATACTTATTACGTCTATTCGGAAGAAAATCTAATTTTTTCATAGAAAAAATTCCTCCTCGTTTTCTCCAAACCTTTGTTTCACTTGTTCAACATTTAGTTTCGTTTAAAAATTGTTAATTGAGTTAATTATACTGAAATTTCAAGAAGTGTCTATAACTATTTTCAAATATGTCGAAAGTTTCACACTTTTTTATATTGGAAAATATTTTTAACATGAAATTTAATTTTGTACACTTCCCCATTACACTTCACTTATCCCTATATATCAAAACTTAAACATCTATAATGTTGTATCATCATATGGCGACAAACTGACTTTCTAAAAGTATATAAAAAAGAAGCCTTCCACTATTTGAAGACTCCTTTTAAAAAGTAAATTATTGAACTGTTCCTGCATCTTTATCATGTTTACCATGTACATAATAATCCATATATTCTGGTTTCATTGGATCATTACCTAAAATAATATCTGCCGCTTTTTCAGCAATCATTAAGACAGGGGCATGAATGTTTCCGTTTGTAGTTGTAGGCATAACTGAAGCGTCT
This sequence comes from Staphylococcus simulans, assembly GCF_003043455.1. Classification (GTDB taxonomy): domain Bacteria; phylum Bacillota; class Bacilli; order Staphylococcales; family Staphylococcaceae; genus Staphylococcus; species Staphylococcus simulans_A. The sequence goes on from NZ_PZGG01000018.1 coordinate 36,614, forward strand.
ACAACACGTAAGTTTTCCATGCCATGTACTTTCATCGTTAATGGATCTACTACTGCCATTGGATCTGAAGCAGGCCCCATTTTCGCACTACATGATGGATGCAATGCTGTTTCAGCGTCACGACGTACCCAATCTAAAATTTCTTCGTCTGTTTGAACTTCTGGTCCTGGAGAGATTTCTCCATCGTTATATGGCGCAAGTGCAGGTTGAGATAAGATGTTACGCGCAACACGAATAGCTTCTACCCATTCACGTTTATCTTCTTCTGTTGAAAGATAGTTGAACACAAAGTCAGGATGTTCAAATGGATCTTTCGATTTAATCTTCAAGCTGCCGCGAGAGTTAGAATACATTGGTCCAACGTGTACTTGGAAACCATGTTTTGTTTCTGCTTTCTCTCCGTCATAACGTACCGCTAATGGTAAGAAGTGGAACATCAAGTTTGGATATTTCACTTCATCGTTTGAACTTACGAATCCGCCACCTTCAAAGTGGTTCGTTGCGGCTGGGCCTGTACGACTGAAAATCCATTGTAAACCGATAAACGGCATTTTCAATGGGTTTAAACTTGGTTGTTCTGAGACAGGTTGAGATGCTGCGTGTTGAATGTATACTTCTAAATGGTCTTCAAAGTTTTCACCGACACCAGGTAAATGGATGCGTGGTTCAATACCTAATGATTTCAAGTGTTCAGAATCACCGATACCTGATAATTGAAGTAATTGCGGTGTATTGAATGCCCCGCCTGATAAGATAACTTCTTTTGCGGTAACCGTATGCAATTTGCCGTTACGTTTAAATGTCACACCTGTGACTTTATTACCTTCGAAGTTTAACTTTGTCACAAAGGCACGTGTTTTCACATGTAAGTTTTTACGTTTCATTACTGGATGTAAGTAAGCACGTGAAGCTGACACACGACGACCATTATGAACTTGGCTATCGAATGGTCCGAAACCTTCTTGTCGGAAACCGTTCACGTCAGGTGTTTTATTGTAGCCTGCTTGTACACCTGCATCAAAGAACGCTTGGAACAATGGGTTCTTCGCTGGTCCACGCTTTAATTTAATCGGACCATGGTGACCACGGTATTCATCATCTTGTTCTGCACCGAATGTTGTTTCTAAACGTTTGAAGTAAGGTAAGCAATGTGCATAATCCCATGTTTCCATACCTTTAGGTGAACCCCATTTTTCATAGTCCATTGGGTTACCACGTTGATAAATCATACCGTTGATTGAACTTGAACCGCCAAGTACTTTACCACGAGCATGTGCAACTTGACGTCCACCCATATGTGGTTCGTTGTTTGTTGCGTAAATCCAATCGTAGAAACGATTACCTGATGGATACATTAACGCTGCTGGCATTTGAATAAATAAATCCCAGAAATAGTCACTGCGTCCTGCCTCTAATACCAATACTTCATTATTCTTGTCTACACTTAAACGATTACCTAAAACTGAACCGGCACTGCCCCCGCCGATAATAATATAATCATAATCATAAGATTTACTCATTTATGTCTTCCTCCTATAGATAATGGTTATTCCTTATTTATCTCGATTTGTCCAAAAAGAGAGCGAGAACAGAGAGGCGAAAGTAATTTCACCTGTATTCTCGCTTTATTTAAAATGCATTAGCCTTTAAACCAATTTACTGGTTCTGGATGATAGTTCGTTAAAATGTGTTTAGAAACTAAGTACTCTTCTAAACCTTCTTTACCTAATTCACGACCGATACCTGATTGTTTATATCCGCCCCAAGGTGCTTGTGCAAAGTATGGGTGGAAGTCATTGATCCATACTGTACCCATACGTAATCGGCTAGCGACACGTTGTGCTTTACCAATGTCTTTAGAGAACACTGCACCTGCTAAACCATAAATCGAATCGTTCGCTAAACGAATCGCATCTGCTTCATCTTCAAACCCTTCAACTGTCACAACAGGTCCGAATACTTCTTCTTGTACGATACGCATTGACGTATCACAATCCGTAATCACTGTCGGTTCAAAGAAGAAACCGTCTTTCAAGTCGTCACGTTCAGGACGTTTACCGCCTGTCGCAATCGTTGCGCCTTCTTCTTTCGCAACATCCATATAACCTTCAACTTTAGCTAAATGTTCCTCTGAAATTAATGGACCGACTTCTGTATCATCATCAAAGCCATTACCTAGACGAATGTTTTTCACGCGTTTAATTAACGCTTCTTCAAACTTATCTTTAATAGAGTTTTGAACAATGATACGTGAACCTGCTGAACATACTTGACCGGCATGGAAATAACCGCCATTTAACGCTTGATCCACTGCTAAATCAAAATCAGCATCTTCAAAAATGACATTAGGATTTTTACCGCCAAGTTCTAATGCGACGTTTGTCACATGGTTAGCTGCTTGTTTCATAATGTGTTTACCAGTTTGAATACCACCTGTAAATGACACTAAGTCTACTTCTGGTGAACCTGATAACACATCACCCACAACTGAACCGGCACCTAATACTAAGTTAATAACACCTTTAGGGAAACCGACTTCTTCCATTAATTCGAATACACGAATAGTTGTCAGTGGTGTGATTTCACTAGGTTTCATCACTAATGAACAACCTGTAGCTAAGGCTGGCGCAATTTTCCATGATGCTTGAAGTAAAGGATAGTTCCAAGGTGTGATTTGTGTCACTACACCGACAGGCTCTTTCACAACTTTACTTTCTGTTCCTGGAATTGGTGAATTAATCATTTCACCGCCGTCTTTATCAGCTAACCCCGCAAAATACATAAAGACGTTATGGATATCATCCATATCTGCAAGTGATTCTTCATACGTTTTACCAGTATCTAACGTTTCTAATTTCGCAAGTTCTTCGCGATTTTCTTTAATTCTATCAGCAATCGCTCTGACTTTTTGTCCTTTGACTTCACTTGTTTCATTCGCATAGTCACCTTGATCAAAAGCACGTCTTGCTGCTTTCACTGCACGTTCTGCATCTTCAGCTGCCGCTTCTGATACTTCGAATATAACTTCTTGATTATAAGGATTAATTATTTCACGTGTGGCTTGGTTCGCACTGTCTATCCACTCACCATCAATATATTGTTGATGAGATAAACGCTTTACAAGTTCCATCATTTAGACCCCCGTTAACTTTGTTAAATTTTTATTTAACGAATTTTACAAAGTTTATGTTAGCATGAATAAAGAGAAAGTGTCAAACTCACTTTTTATATAACACGCTGCATAGCAAGTTAAAGATAATCCTGTACTTTGATATACTATTCATGATTCAACATTGGACGAATACGGGAAATAACTCTAAAATGAATATAAATGTAGTGGACGGAGGTTTAAGTATGACAAGTTCAAATCAACATGAACAAGCCATCGAAGAAGCTAAGGATTTAGTGATCAACGCGATTGGCGAAACAATGGATTTGTACGGCATTAATCGTAGTGTCGGCAACCTTTACGGGACTATGGTATTTGAAGATAATATGACCTTGGATCAAATGCGCGAGAAGCTGCAGATGAGTAAGCCAAGCATGAGTACAGGTGTGAAACGTCTCCAAGAATATGATTTAGTCAAACAACAATTTACACGTGGCAGCCGCAAACAACACTTTGTTGCTGAGAAAGACTTCTTCGTGTTCTTCAGACATTTCTTCGATGTAAAATTCAGTCGTGAAATCAACGTCAATATGGACTCTCTTGATGAGGCAGAACAAATTATTCAACAGGTTCTAGAATCAGATGATGTTGACGAAGCAATTTATGAATACGCACAACGCGTCAATGCACAACTCGAACATTCTCGTGTCTATTACGAATGGCTCTCTCAAATCAACGAAGCTATCCGTACTGGCGAAATCTTTAAATATTTCCCTATTCCTGACCCGAAAGATGTCTAACACACTTTCCATACCTTATTTCGGTATAAAAATGGCACGCACTCCAAATTTGGAATGCGTGCCATTTTTTGTTTTTACTTCATTCATTTTCTATTTTTAATATTAATGCTACTTATACATCATTAAGATCTTTGTGCGTGTTGTTCCTCTTCTCGTTCCTCTGCAATTTGATTGATTTTCAAGGAACGGTGTTCAGCTTCTCGTAATCGTGCTGCACGTAATTGTAATTTAACACGGTCTCTAGATAAAGTGATAATAAACGATATCATCATAAAGACGAATATCACAATAAGCGGCACACTGGCGAGAATTGAAGCTGTCTTCAGAACATCTAGCGCACGTTGACCACCGACTAACATTAATGAGAATGGTAATAAACATAACGCAAATGCCCAGAATAAACGATTCGCACGTAATGGTTCACCAATTACTTTCTTTTGAGATGCTGAAGCAAGAATATATGAACCTGAGTCGAACGTTGTTGCTAGGAATAAGAATGCTGAAATCAAGAACAGCACCACAATAATGTTATGGAATGGTAATTGATGAATGACTTCAATAATAGCCGCTTCCGTACCATGTGCATTCAAGAATGATACAACATCGAATTGATGTGTAATTTGAAGATACACTGCATAGTTACCGAAGATACCAAAGAATAAGACGCAACCCAATGTACCGTAAATAATCGTACCTAAGATGACTTCTTTTAATGTACGACCTTTAGAAATACGCGCGATAAAGAGTCCGATAAATGGCGCATAAACAATCCACCATGACCAATAGAAAATTGTCCATTGTTGTGGGAAGTTTGTTTCTTTACGTCCATCAATACCACCAAACGGTTCTAACCATGTAGCCATTTGGAAGAAATTCTTTAACATATTTCCAAAACCAGTGACTGTTGTTTCCATGATGAATACTGTGGGTCCAACGATAAAGACAAATCCTAATAGAATAAATGACAACCACACGTTGACGTCACTTAAACGTTGGATCCCTTTTTTCAAGCCTGTATAAGAGCTGACTGCGAAGATAACCGTAATCGTAATTAAAATCGCTGAACGTAACACCATACTATGTCCGTCAATGCCTGTTAAACGTTCAATCCCAGCTGAAATCATTGGTACACCTAAACCAAGTGAAGTCGCTGCACCGCCAAGTAAACCGAAGATAAATAAGATATCGACAATTTTACCTGGTAATTTTTCAGTTTGTCCTTTTAAAATCGGTCGACAAGCCTGACTGATTTTATAAACGGGTTTCTTCTTCACGAAAACTAAGTAGCCGATTGGTAAAGCTGGCAAGACATAAATTGCCCAAGCAATTGGACCCCAGTGGAACATGCCATACATTGTGGCATATTCTAAGGCAGCATCTGTCATACCTTTCTCACCATGCGGCGGTACTTGGAAATAGAAAGCCCATTCAATAACGCCCCAGTATAAAATATCTGAACCGATACCGGCACAGAAGAGCATCGCTGCCCAAGTAAAGTTACCGAATTCCGGTTTATCACTTGCTCTCCCCAGAGTTACGTTTCCGTATTTGCCGAATGCTATGTACAGTACGAAACCTAACACAATTAAGCCCAGTGATAAATAAACTGCACCTAGTGAATTGGATACTGCTTCGTTAATGTCAGTGATTACTGTTTGACTCGCCTTAGGAAATGCCATCATCGGAATGACAGCAATTAATAAAATAGCGACAGTACCATAAAACGTTGTCCAGTCCATAATTTGGGACTTTTTAGCTTTGTTTTGCTTTTTAGCTTTTTGCAATGTTTTTGTACTCCCTATATTGATTAATTGTCGTTGAAAGCATAAAAATCGAAAGCTACTTCTCTTTTTATTTTTCCAACTCCCCATTTCTTATGTTACATAAAGACATTAACGAATTATTTATAATAATGCAAATTCATACAGAAAAATATGTTGGTAAAAATGAATAAATATATATTTC
>NZ_PZGG01000019.1 GCF_003043455.1 Staphylococcus simulans
GTTCTGACATTCCATGATTGGAGTGTCTTTTTTTATATTAAAACTAAATAATAAAAAAGTTCATTGCTCTTTTGTAAATTTAGTATTAAGATTGAGTTAATTATTTGTAAAGGAGGCGCTTACTTGTTTAACTTTTTAAAACCGCCAAAACCAATCGCTCCTCTACCAAAAGAGCAAGTTGATGATACATATAAACAACTGCGAATGAAAGTATTCCTAGGTATCTTCATCGGTTATGCGGGTTATTATTTATTACGTAAAAACTTTTCTCTTGCGATGCCTGATTTGATTGAACAGGGGTTCAGTAAAGGTCAATTAGGTATTGCGCTGTCAGCCGTTTCAATCGCATACGGTTTTAGTAAATTTGTGATGGGAACTGTCAGTGACCGAAGCAATGCACGCATGTTCTTAACACTAGGATTGATTTTGACAGCGATTGTCAATCTGTTGCTTGGTTTTGTTCCTTTCTTCACTTCAAGCATTTTAATTATGTTTATTATGCTGTTCTTAAACGGTTGGTTCCAAGGAATGGGATGGCCCCCTTCAGGACGTGTATTAGTGCATTGGTTCAGTGTAAGTGAACGGGGCAGTAAAACAGCTATTTGGAACGTCGCGCATAATGTCGGCGGTGGTTTAATGGCACCGATTGCGACTTGGGGTATATCTATGACAGCCTTATATAACTTCGGTTATTTAAAAGGATTTGAAGGGGTCTTCATTTATCCCGCATTACTAGCGATTATTATTGCGATCATCTCTTATGTCTTAATCAGAGATACACCGCAATCACAAGGTTTACCACCGATTGAAGCCTATCGCAATGATTACCCGACTGCTTCAAGAACAACACTTGAAACAGAATTAACAACCAAAGAAATCTTATTCAAGTATGTGCTGAATAACAAATGGGTATGGGCAATCGCCTTCGCGAACATTTTCGTTTACTTCGTTCGCTATGGTGTGCTTGACTGGGCACCTGTCTATTTAAGCGAAGAAAAACATTTTGATATGAAAGCCTCTGGATGGGCTTACTTCTTGTACGAGTGGGCTGGTATTCCTGGAACATTGCTTTGTGGTTGGATTTCAGATAAGGTCTTTAAAGGTCGTCGTGGTCCAGCAGGATTCTTCTTTATGTTAGGCGTAACTATTTTCGTCTTAATCTACTGGTTGAACCCTCCAGGTAATCCATTAGTGGATAACTTAGCGCTCGTTGCGATTGGTTTCTTAATCTATGGTCCAGTGATGTTGATTGGTTTACAAGCATTAGACTATGTACCTAAGAAAGCAGCAGGTACAGCTGCTGGATTAACAGGTCTATTCGGTTATCTATTCGGTGCAGTTATGGCTAACATCGTACTTGGTTTCGTGGTTGATCAATTTGGCTGGGATGCAGGTTTCATCTTATTAACAGTGATTAGTATTCTAGCTATGTTAAGCTTTATTCTGACTTGGAATAAACGCGGTCAAGAGACTGTCTAAAAATTTAAAATTGCATATATAAAATAAAACAAGCGACATACGCTGCTTTCTAGCATTGTGTGTCGCTTGTTTTGGTTAAAATTCTTCTTTGTCTTCTTGCATTTCTCTTAAAATATCTTGAAGCTTAATGAACATATTTTCAAAGCCGTGTGCCGTCGCATCATGATATTCTTTCTTCTGCTGTTTGTATTCCAAAGTTGTCCATCGTCTTTCTTTCGGAACAACAGCAGTATATCGGAAATTCATTTGTGTCATGTCTGAGCCTGGTTCACGTTCAAAAATTTCTACTTCAATGGTATCTTCTTTATCGCTGAGTTCAGGCATACCGATTGTCATCACAATTCGGTTAGGTGCTTCTAATTCTTGGAAGACCCCTGTTACTCTGTTCTTCTTACCATTACGTTCATCAACAATTTCATAACGTCTGCCCTCTTCTGGAATCAAGTCAATCGATTGATTTGAACGGTTAGAAGTCATGAACCAACGTCTCATGATATCCGCATCTGTCCAAGCTTGGTAAATCAATTCTGGCGGGATACGCATAAAACGTTCCAATGATATGACTACGACGTCATTTTCAATATTATATCTTGCCACTCTGTCGTCACCTACTTTCGCACTCTTTATTATTCTAACTCATTTAGAAGCATAAGCCAAAGTAATCCTACTAGCAAAGCATTTGTCACTATGCCTCTGTGGTTATTTCACAACAAGATTACTTTAACATTTTTCAAGTGAGAAAGTAAAAATAATTTACGCTTTTTGTTTACGTTTATTTAGTTTTGGAAAATTAAAGATGATTGCGGCTAATCCGCTGATACCTAAAATAATCGGATAAATTGAATATGGCACTAACATAAATGGCGAAATACCTGCGACGCCTGCAGCCGCAATCACCTGTGGACTATAAGGTAAAAGACCTTGGAAGCAGCTGCCGAAAATGTCTAAAATACTTGCTGATTTTCTCGGATCAATATCATATTCATCTGCGATATTTTTAGCTAATGGACCTGCCATTAAAATAGAAATCGTATTATTCGCAGTTGAAATATCTGCAGCACTTACTAAACTTGCGATACCGAACTCTGCACCACGTCTTGATTTGACACGGCTTCGCACAAAGTTAAGCAGCCATGTAATACCGCCATTATGTTGAATGATGCCGATTAAACCGCCAATCATCAATGCAATAATCGCAATATCTTCCATGCCAATCATACCTTCTGATGCAGCTTTCAAGAAACCGATCCAATTAAACGAACCGTCGATTAAACCGATAATACCTGAGAGTACTGTGCCACCTATCAGCACAATAATCACATTTACGCCAATCAAAGCTAAGATTAACACTAATAAATATGGAATCACTTTAATAAACTCAAAACTGTAATCTTTTGTGCTGCTGATGGTTGCGCTATGTGTCAAGATGCCTAAAATAATCATCGTTATAATGGCACCCGGCAACACAATTTTAAAGTTTACTTTGAACTTATCACTCATTTTTGTATGTTGTGTACGTACTGCAGAAATCGTCGTATCTGAAATCATAGATAAGTTATCACCAAACATCGCACCGCCGACAACGGTTGCCATCGCAAGTGCCGCTGAAATATCAGTCGCTTCACTGATACCAAAGCCGACTGGTGCAATAGCTGCGACTGTACCGACTGATGTTCCCATAGAAATAGAAACGAACATACAAATAATAAACAAACCGATAATCAACAAGTTACCCGGAATTAAACTTAAACCTAAATTCACGGTAGATTTCACACCGCCCATATCTTCTGTCACTTTAGAAAAGGCGCCGGCTAATACGAAAATTAAGACCATCAGAATAATATTAGAATGGCCTGCACCTTTTGTGAAGACTTCAACTTTCTCAGTGAATTTTTCTTTGCGATTCATTATTAATGCGACAATTACCGCAATTGTAATCGCAATATTTAACGGCATCTTCGTAAAGTCGCCGGTAATAATCCCTACACCTAAGAACAAACCAACAAATAATATTAAAGGAATCAGTGCGACTGCATTGCCTTTTTGTTTCTGTTCAGACATGATTCAAACACCTCACTCATGATATTAAAAAATCCTTTTTTCAGCTAAGAAAAAAGGATACATTATACTTCTTATCTCTTAGCAAATAGTTGCTATGGGAATTGGCACACGCGTCGCTAACAGCGAACCATGTTGCCGAGGTTTCAAAGTGCCCATCACTCCACCTCTCTTGATAAGCTATATTTATTTTTATTTTTTGAATCTTTTTAAACCTATCATGATTGTAATAGTTAGTCAATCATCAAAGTATGAACTTTTCATTAAGCAATTATTCTGTCGGTCTTTCTAATACAAACTCTTGACCTAGTTTTACATAATCATTACCAGCTAAACGACCGACAGGATGTAATGTTTGTACATCAATTTTATGCGGATCAATGTATACATCATCTGAAATATGATAGCGAACAACTTCACCTAAGATTAAATCACTGCCTGCTTGGTCATCACCAAGTTCAATCACACGATCTAATTTACATTCAAAGCGGATACGTGCCCCTTCAACCGCTGGTACATTAACGACATCTGAAGGAATCGTTTTGAAATCCGTACGTTCTAATTCATTGGCTTCACGCTCAATCGGTGCAGCTGTACTATTAATGCCTTCAATCATAGACAGTTCAGAAATGTGTACGACAAATTCTCCAGTATCAATGATATTTTGTGCTGTATCTTTACGGACACCTTCTGTACGTCCTGTTGAAATCATAATCATCGGCGGATGACTGCTGACCACATTAAAGAAACTGAATGGTGCCGCATTTAAATGACCTGCTTTATCTTGAGAAGTCACAAAAGCAATGGGTCTTGGTAACACACTGCCGCTTAATAATTTATAATTTTCTCGTTGTGTTAAATCGTTAGGGTTAAAATGTTTCATCATTCTACCTCCTTAGTTACTATACTAATTATACCTATAGCATAATAAACTAAACCTTACTTTGCGAATAATGTGTTTGTAAGTATAAAAACAGCGCTCCAATTTTAAATGGAACGCTGTCCTAATCATAGCTTAGTTGATTTGTTTACCACCTGTTACGCCATACACTTGGCCTGTTGTATAACTTGATTCATCTGAAGCAAGTAAGACATAAGTGCCGGCTAATTCAACAGGTTGACCTGCACGGCCCATCATTGAACTTTGACCGAATTCAGGAATTTTACTTTGCGGTTGACCACCAGAAATTTGTAGTGGTGACCAGAATGGTCCGGGTGCAACTGAGTTCACACGGATACCTTTATCGATTAATTCTTTCGCTAAGCTTTTCGTTAATGAAATAATCGCAGCTTTAGTTGCCGCATAGTCATGCAAGATCGGGTTAGGATCATAACCTTGAATAGATGTTGTCGTTGTGATTGTCGCACCTGGCTTTAGATACTCAAGTGCTTTTTGTACTGTCCAGAATAGTGAATACACATTCGTTGTGAAAGTTTGTGTGAAATCTTCTGTTTTGAAGTTTTCAAAGCCTTCATGATATTGCTGATGTCCGGCAACTAGTGTCACATTATCTAAACCGCCAAGTGTTTCGTGTGCATATTCAACTAAATCGTAGTTGAATTGCTCGTCTGATAAATCACCTGGTTTTAAATAAACAGTACCACCTGTATCTTCAATCACTTTTTTAACTTCTTGTGCATCGTCTTCTTCTTTTGGATGATAGTTAATCACGACAGACGCACCTTCTCGTGCATACGCAATTGCAACAGCACGACCAATCGCAGAGTCACCGCCTGTGACTAATGCTTTCAAGCCTTCTAGGCGTCCATGTCCTTTATAAGATGTTTCGCCACAGTCTGGTTTTGGATCCATATCTGTTTGGAAACCTGGCCATTCTTGTTCTTGTTTCGGAAAATCTTGATCAGAGAATTTCGTACGTGGATCTTGTGGTGCCATTATCTATCACTCCTCAATATTTTGTCTCTCTATTGATATACCACAAAATCTATATTTCATTCATAGACAAATTAAAATAATTTTTGAACTAAATTTGCAAGAAACTCAGGCGCTGTTTTCAGAATAGCTTCATCCGGGTTATATTTTGGATGATGCAAATCATACTCAGATTGTGAGCCAATGAAACTGAAGACACCCAGGACAGTATCACTCATCGCCGAGAAATCTTCACCAATCGTTTTAGGTTGACTTAATTGTTCAACTTTATACCCTGTCTCATGTGCCGCTTCTTGTGCAATCTGTGTTAAACCTTCATGATTCATAACAGCATTCGGTAAATGAATATATTCTAATTCAATCTCAGCATTAAACGCAGCACCTAAACCATCACAAATACTTTGTAGACGTTGCTCTGCAAACGCACGTGTTTCATTATTAAATGTACGTACTGTGCCTTGAATGTGTGCTGAATCTGGAATGACATTCCAAGTGTTGCCAGCCGATACTTCACCAATTGTCACAACTGCAGAATCAAATGCTGAGACATTACGACTGACGATAGACTGCACACTCGTTAGCAATTGTCCTAAAATAATCATCGGGTCATTGCTTTCTTCAGGTTTTGCGGCGTGACCGCCTTTCGCTTTAATTCGAATAAAGAAACGATCTACTGCTGAAGTCAACGCACCTGATTTAATCGCTAAAGTACCCACATCTAATGTCGGATCATTATGAAAGCCTGTCACAGCTTTAACGCCTTCTAACACACCCGCTTCCACCATCTGTTGTGCACCACTGCCTACTTCTTCAGCAGCTTGAAATAAAATACGGACACGTCCTGGCAGTTCTACTTCTCTCTCTTTCAACAACAATGCAGCGCCTAGAATACTCGCCATATGTATATCATGACCGCAAGCATGCATGACGCCTTTGTTTTGGGAGGTAATCTCACTCTCTACTTGCTCTTCGATAGGTAAAGCATCAATATCTGTACGTAATGCGACTACCGTATCGCCCTCACCGATTTCTGCGACTAAACCAGTGTTTAACGAATAATCTATTAATTTAATGTCATGCGCTTCTAAAATTTCTTTTAAACGCGCAGTCGTTTCATATTCTTGATAAGAGACTTCTGGATGTTGGTGAAACATCCGTCTCCATTCGACTAATTGTTCATAATGACTCATATACTTTCCCTTCCTTTACTTACAACATAGATCACTAAATAAATTGCTGAACCCGCAGCAACACCAAAGGCTAAATTATTGGTTACTAGCGTGACAATCATCGTACCGATTATCGTTGACGTATTTAATACAGGTGCTGCTTTAATTGCTTGCAGCGTACGTCTATCAAAGGTATTCAATGCGATTGAAACTAAAACCGTCGCAAGTACGACCATTGGAATCAGTGCGATTACAGGTCCTAAGACGTAAATCGTCAGTAATAAAAATAAAGCAGTCACTAATGTCGCATAACGTGCAGTCGCACCGACTTTCACATTAAATTTCGATTGACCGACTAATGCACTGCCTCCGAAACCACCCAATAGCCCTGCTGCTAAATTCGCAAGGCCTTGTGCAGCCGATTCTTGATTTAAACAACTCCGTTCATGTGTCAGCACATCTAATGCTTGTGCAGTCAATAAAGATTGCAGCGTACCGACTATTGCCATGGTGATGCCATAACCTACAATGATTAATAAGGCATGACTTTCTGTAAACAGATGAAACTGAGATAATTGGAGTTTAGGTAAGACTACATAGATGTCTGCTAAATCTTTCACATAATGTAATTTCGGGTGAATGAGATGCGCAATGATGGTTAAAACAATAATTGAAATTAAAGGTGCTGGTATAAATGAAATCCAACGCGGCGCAAACCAAATAATTATAAAAGAAACAATCGCAAATAAATACGTAGCGATTGAAATGTTGAAAATATTATCTATTTGCGAAGACATCAATAATAACGCTAAGGCGTTCATAAAGCCGACTACAACTGCTTGTGGAATACGTTCAATCAATCGTCCTACATTTAATGCACCCATACCTAATTGCAGAATCCCCATAACAATCGTCGCACAGATTAAATAACCCACACCATGATGCATGACTAAGGGTGCTGCGACTAAGGCAATACCACTGCTTGGTCCTGTAATCATCAATGTTCTGCCGGCAGTCAGACTGAGTACAATCATCATAATACCCATGCTCAACAAACCTACCGATGGATTCATACCGACAATAAATGAATACGCAATGGCTCCGGGCAATGCGGATAACGCAATTAAAATACCTGCCAGTACATTATCCTTAATGTCACCTTTCCATTGATTCACATACGCTTGACGTTCCAATTTTTTTCACCCACCCATTTCTCTATGCACTTATCTTAACATAAATTGTCAGACTATTAAGATACAAAAAAACAGCTACACCTATGATTTCACATAAGTATAGCTGTAAAAAAGTTTTATTTAACTGATTGTCGAAGCTTATTGTTGTACTTCAATACGGTTATCGATAAAGAGCTTACCGTCTTTATAAACATATTCCGCATGGTTGATACCATAATGATATGGTACATATTCATAATTCGGTACATTCCAAATTACGAAGTTTGCGCGGTCGTCTTGTTCTAACGTACCTGCATCTGCATCAATTGCTTTTGCCGCATTGACTGTAACTGCGTTCCAAATTTCATTTGGTGTTAATTTTAATTTCAACGCTGCAATCGCCATAACCATTTGCAAGTTGTTCGTTACGTTACTGCCTGGGTTGAAGTCGGATGCAATCGCTACTGCACCATTATTATCCAACATACCACGCGCATCTGCGTATTGGTCTTTACCTAAATAGAATGTTGTCCCTGGTAAAACAACCGCAACTGTATCGCTATCTTTTAATGCTTGTTTATCTTCTTCACTTGAAGCGACTAAGTGATCAGCTGAAATCGCACCTTGTTCAATCGCTACGCCTAAACCACCTAAAGGATCAATCTCATCTGCGTGAATTTTAACATCAAAGCCTTGTTCTTTAGCTGCTTTCATATATTCACGTGATTCATCAACTGTAAAGACGCCTGTTTCGCAGAAGATATCCGCAAAGTCTGCATATTCCTTTACTTCTGGTAATAAGTCAATCATCTCTTGTAAGAACGCTTGATTAGATTCCGCTTCTTTCGGAACAGCGTGCGGCCCTAAGAATGTGTGTTTCATTGTAATACCATACTTTTGTTCTAAAGCATGTGACACTTTTAATTGTTTCAATTCATTCTCTTTATCTAAACCATAACCGCTCTTACTTTCTACCGTTAACACACCATAAGACATCATTTCACGTAAAGACTTGTCTGTTTTCTTCAACAACTCATCTTCCGTTGCCTCACGTGTAGCTTTAACTGTAGATAAAATACCGCCGCCTTGTTCTAGAATTTCCAGATAAGACGCACCTTGTTGTTTTAAGGCCATTTCATGCTCTCTCGAACCGCCGAATACTAAGTGTGTATGTGCATCAACTAAAGCAGGTGATACGACTTTGCCAGTCGCATCTACCACTTCTTGTGCTTCATACTCTTCAGTATGTGGTCCTGCATAAACTACTTTACCGTCTTTCGCGACTAATGTTGCGTTTTCAATGACTTTTAATTCATTGAGCTGATTACCTTTTAAAGGTTTATCAGTTTTCTTCGGTAAAATTAATTGTGCAATATTTTGGATAACAACATCATTACTCATTAGAATCTTGCTCCTTTAACATTGGAATATCGACACCTTTTTCATTTGCTGTATCAATCGCAATATCATAGCCAGCATCAGCATGTCTTACTACACCCATACCCGGATCTGTTGTCAATACTCGTTTCAAACGTGCTTCTGCACGATCTGAACCGTCTGCAACAACAACCATACCGGCATGTAATGAATAACCCATACCTACACCGCCGCCGTGGTGGACTGAAATCCAAGAACCGCCTGCTGCAGTATTTACTAATGCGTTTAAGATTGCCCAGTCACCAACAGCATCTGAACCGTCTTTCATTGATTCAGTTTCACGGTTTGGTGATGCTACTGAACCTGAGTCTAAGTGGTCACGTCCGATAACAACTGGTGCTGAAATTTCACCGTTACGTACTAATTCATTTAATTTAAGACCCATTTTGGCACGTTCACCGTAACCTAACCATGCAATTCTTGAAGGTAAACCTTGGAACGCAATTTTTTCAGTTGCCATATCTAACCAACGCATTAACTTCTCATCTTCAGGGAAAAGTTCACGCATTGCTTGGTCTGCACGTTCAATATCTTTCGGATCACCACTTAATGCCGCAAAACGGAAAGGTCCTTTACCTTCACAGAATAACGGTCTGATGTACGCTGGTACGAAACCAGGGAAATCAAAGGCATTTTCTAAACCTTGGTCATATGCTACTTGACGGATATTATTACCATAGTCAAATGCAACTGCTCCACGTTTTTGGAATTCTAACATTGCTGCTACATGATTTTTCATTGATTGTGAAGATAATTTCACATATTCGTCTGGATTTGCATCACGTAATGCTGATGCTTCTTCTAAAGAATAACCTTCAGGAACATAACCATTTAACGGGTCATGCGCAGACGTTTGGTCTGTGATGATATCAATTTTGAAATCACGTTTTAAAATTTCATTATAAACTTCAGGCGCATTGCCGACTAAACCGACAGATAATGGTTTGCCTGCTTCTTTCGCTTCTTGTGCTTTTTCTAACGCTTCATCTAAAGAATCCGTGATAATATCGCAATAACGTGTTTCAATACGTTTTTCGATACGAGATGGATCCACATCTACACCGATAACTACCCCTTCATTCATCGTAACAGCTAATGGTTGCGCACCACCCATGCCGCCTAAACCAGCTGTTAATGTGATAGTACCTTTTAATGAACCATCATAGTGTTGGTTTGCGAGTTCTGCGAATGTTTCATATGTTCCTTGAACAATTCCTTGAGAGCCGATATAAATCCAGCTGCCTGCTGTCATTTGACCATACATCATTAAACCTTTTTTATCTAATTCATGGAAGTGTTCCCAGTGCGCCCATTTCGGTACAAGTACAGAGTTTGATAATAATACACGTGGTGCTTCTTCATGTGTTTTAAAGACAGCAACAGGTTTACCAGATTGAACTAACATTGTTTCATCACTTTCTAAGCGACGTAATGTATCTACAATCGCATCAAACGCTTCCCAGTTACGTGCCGCTTTACCAATACCCCCGTAAACGACTAACTTTTCAGGATGCTCTGCTACTTCTGGATCTAAGTTATTGTATAACATTCGAAGGACTGCTTCTTGTTCCCATCCTTTACATTCAATTTCCAATCCTTTTTTCGCTTTAATTTGTCTGCCTTTCGCTGCTACTTCTTTAGTCATAATCAATCTCTCCTTTGTTTAGTTATGAATTTAAAAACACAGTTTTAGATTTCAATTTAGAAAATTAATAACGCAAATGGAATCGCAATCAATAAAGTCAGTGCGACACGGATGAACCAAATTAATGCCAATTTCCAAATTGGAATTTTGATATCCGTTGCTAAAATACAAGGTACCAGCGCTGAGAAGAAAATAATTGCTGAAATACTTGTAATAGCTGTCACTAACTTAACTGCCATCGTTGACTTCACGACTAATAGAGATGGTAAGAACATCTCGATTAATGAAATCGCCGAAGCTTTTGCTAGCAATGGTTTATCCGCAATCGGGAAAATATAGATAAACGGATAAAAGATATAACTTAACCAATCAATCACTGGTGTGAAATTTGCAAGCAACAATCCGAAGAATCCGATTGATAAGATAGATGGTAAAATCGCCATCGTCATTTCAAATCCATCTTTCACATTCACCCAAATGTTTTTAAGTAATGGTAAAGACCCGTGTGATTGGCGTTTCGCTTCATCATATGCTGCGACCACACGATTGCCGTTAACTTCAACTTCTTTCTGACCTTCTTGGCCTTCAAAATATTCCTCTGATTCATTTCGAATCGGCGGTAAATGTGCCGATATGGCTGTCACTACAAATGTAATGATCAACGTACTCCAGAAGAATAAATTCCAATGCGGCATTAACTCTAATGTATTTGCGACAATAACCATGAAAGTTGCAGATACTGTTGAGAATCCCGTCGCGATAATGACCGCTTCTTTCTTGTTATACATTCCATCTTTATAGACACGATTTGTAATCAAGAGACCTAATGAATAACTGCCGACGAAAGATGCCACGGCATCTACCGCAGATTTACCTGGCGTCTTGAAGACTGGACGCATAATCGGCTGCATTAATACCCCGATAAATTCAAGCAGCCCGTATCCGACAAGTAATGATAGTGCCACAGCACCGACTGGAATCAAGATACTTAGCGGCAACATCAATTTATCGAATAAGAACGGTCCGTAATTCGGATTAAATAATAAAGCAGGTCCTATTTTAAAGACATACATAATACCGATGACTGCTCCGAGTACTTTGAAAAGAACTACCACAAAGTCTGTCACTGATTTTGTATATTCTTTACGAATAATCGGTAACGTAGCACCTACTAATATCATCAACAATGCGACATAAGGCATTGCTACTCCGAATGCTGCGCGAATCCATAAATGAACATGATCTACAATAATCGTGTTCGTTCCGTTAATTGTCACTGGTACGAAGAAACATAAAATTCCGATAATGCTGAATACGTAAAACCGCCACATGCCGACCCCCGTCTGCTTATCAGCGGGTTTACTCTCAGGCTGGAATTCCATTTCGCCAGAAACCAAATCTGCTTCTGTTTTCATACTTGACACACCCCTTTGTTTTACAAGTACGACAAAGCTGTTTTATCTGACTGGCTCTCGATGACTTAAGCTTCGCATCATGTTATGAATTTTTGAATGATAGTGATAGGTCGATCAGCTCACGTAAAAATGATCCCCTTCATTTTATGTACGTCCCCTTGTTTACTCATCAACCTCACATCATCATTCTTACAAGTTACACTGATTATTCCATGTTATAATGAATAAATAGTTATAATTTTTAGATTATTAACTGTGGTAGTTTATTGAATATTCCGAAATTTTAGCGTTAAAAACATTGCGTTAGAATATTTTTGTATAACTTGTAATACAACTTAAGTATACGCGTAGAAGATTATAAGCTTCAAATATCAATAAACTAATCATTTATAGCTTAAAACTATAATAAGGGGTTAACGCACGTGTCACAAAGATTTCAGCACGTCTAAACAGGGGGATAATTTTATGAAAATTATACAATTAGAGTACTTTTTAGCGGTCGTTAAATACAATAGTTTTACAAAAGCAGCACAGTTTCTACATATCAGTCAGCCATCTTTAACAACTGCGATAAAGAAAATAGAAGATGATTTGGGGTATCTTCTGTTTATCAGAACAACAAAAGCTTTAAAAATTACAGAGAAAGGCATCCAATTCTATAAACATGCGACAGACTTAGTTGAAATGTATCATCGTACATTGGATCAGATGTATGATTTGAATATCAGTGATGAACCACGTATTAAACTTTCAATATTAGAGTCTACGAGTGCTTGGATGGCTATGGTCATCCAACAACATCATTATCAATTTCATAAACAACGTTATCAAATTGTCGAACAACATAGTCTTGAACATATAATTTCCAGCCTGTTGAATTTTGATATTTCATTTGCGATTTTTAACGAAGCTATACAACGCGAAGGCATTGTTTCTGTGCCTTTATATCAGGAACCTTATGTATTGATTACACCTAAAGATACTTTTAATAATCAACGTAGTATCAGTGCTGAAACATTACAGCAATTGCCTTTAATCTTGCCGAATCGACAATACCAAGTACGAAAACATGTTGATGAATATTTTAAACATATGAATATCCATCCGAATATTGTGCTTGAAGTGGACCGTTTTGAAACAGCGACGACATTAGTTCATAGAGGTTTAGGCCATACAATCATCCCGAGATTCTACTATCAATCTTCTTCCGCAAATCATTTAAATGCGGTCAAATTAGAACCGAATATTGAACGTACAATTTATTTAAACTACCTAGAAAAACGTAAACTCTCAGAACCAGCGAATCAACTCATTGATGCCTGTATTGATTATTGGAAGATGAATTAAAATAAGACGGATACTTCAAATTCGTGGAAGTATCCGTCTTATTTATCTCTATTAATGAATGAAGTTGTGCAATAATAATGCGACGAGTTTTGCGGTACGATTATCAACATCATGTAATGGATTCGTTTCTGCAATACTTACAGATATTAATTTCTCATGTCCAATGACACGTCTTGTTAACTCTAAAATAATATGCGGTGTTAAGCCATTAACTGCTGGTGCACTGACACCTGGCGCAAATGCACTATCTACCACATCCATACAAATCGTCAGCATGATAACATCGTGCTTGTTAATAAAATGATCTAATTTATCTTTAATTGTCGGAGAAATCTCATGTAAGATTTCATCTACAGTTACATATTCAATGCCTCGCTTATCTGCATAGTCAAATAAATGTTTTGTATTGCTTGCTGGTTGAATACCTAATACAAAATAGTGCGCATTGTCATCTTCTTCTAAAATTTGTCTGAAACTCGTACCTGAAGTGGAAGATTCTGCTTCTCTTGTATCGAAATGTGCATCAATATTAATCACACCTATCGATGCATCTGGATAAGATTTACGCATCGCTAAATATTGTGCATAAGCAATATCATGCCCGCCTCCGACTAATAATGAATAATTATGATTTCCAAACATTTTTGAAGCTAAGTCTGCATATTCTTCTTGTGTTTCAATTAATGCATCATGATTATGATAGACATTACCGTAATCATAAACCGGGCAAGGTGTTAACACTGATAAATTCGCAAATGCTTTACGTATTGCATCTGGACCTTCTTGTGCACCTACTCGACCATTGTTGAGTTCTACCCCTTTATCAACAGCATAGCCTAAAATGCCTGTACCCTGTTTTCGATCAAACTTTGTTTCATTAATGTCTTTCAGTTCAATTGTTTGAAAGTGTCTGAATTGCGATGAATCTGTTTCACTATCCACTCTACCTGTCCATAAATCTTTGTTGGCTTGCTTATACATGTTCCACATCCTCCTTAAGTCATACCTTGTGAATCATTATATACATTTCTTAATAGTCTATTCTACTTTTTGCATACCCTTTTCTGAAAAAATTTAAAACGCTTACACTTAAACTTGTTGCATTCAACCTTTACAACGAGATTTCATTTAGAAGTCATTTCAGGGGAAGTGATTTATTTCTGTTTTATTGAGATGTATAATACTATTAGGTTATTATGTATATCCATACGCTAAAAAACAGTTAAAACTTTGAATACATACTTAAGGGTTCACTCTATATGTAATGTATTATATGATAGAAGTTAATATAAAAATGTATGGATATTGCCGCAATTATTGGAGGTTTCATAATGGACACGAAACGCATATCAGGTTTCCAATGGGCTATGACGATTTTTGTCTTCTACGTACTTGCATACGCACTCCCGTTGGTTCTGAAAGATTTTCAAGGCCAAGTTCCATTCAAACGCTTTGTCTTTGATTTGAGTACACTTGCGCCATTTATCGCAGCTATTATCTGCTTAATTGTATTTCGAAATAAACGCGCTCAGCTAGCCAGCTTAAAGTTCACAATCAGTTTTAAAGTGATTGAACGCATTATTTTAGCGTTAATCTTACCGCTTGTGATTTGTATTATTTGTATGTTTGCCTTTAATACTTACGCAGACAGTTTTATTATTTTACAATCTAAAAACTTATCTGTGTCTGTGACTTCTATTTTAATCGGACATCTTTTAATGGCATTCTTTGTAGAATTCGGGTTCCGTTCATACTTACAGAATGTCGTAGAAACGAAAACAAATACGTTATTCGCATCTATCCTAATCGGTATTTTGTATGCTTTATGGAATGTGAATACGACTTATACATTAGAATTCACACTATATAACTTGTTATATCACTTCGCTTTCTCAATGATTATCGGTGAATTGATCAGAGGTACTAAAGGACGTACAATCTACATTGCGGTGGCATTCCATGCTTTAATGTCATTTGGCTTAGTCTTCTTCTTTAGTGAAGAACTTGGAGATGTCTTCTCTATGAAAGTAATCGCATTAAGTACAGCACTTGTAGGCGCTGTCTTCATTCTGCTCAGCTTACTTATTAGAGCAGCTTTCTACTTTTTCACAAAAGATTCTTTAGAAGAAGTGGAACCGAACAATCCTTTAGATTATCCAAAAGATGAAGAAGACGAAGATGTCGAAGTATCAGAAACTGCGCAAACAGAAGAAGCAACACCAGTTACTGAAGATACTGAATCTGAGCCTACAACAAAGGATTCTGAATCTGTTAAAGAAGATGAACCCGCACAATCAAAAAATACAGACGAACCTAAATAAGTAAGTCGACTTATTATAAAAGCGCTGACAGATACCATGTAGTTATCTGCCAGCGCTTCTTTGTATATTATGATTTAAATGACTTGAGTGTCTTTAAACCTTATCAATAATTTCGACACCTTCTTGTTTGCCTACGATGACGCGGTCTGCAAGGTCTAAGAAGTATCCAGTTTCTAATACACCTGTTAAATGAATTAAATACTCATGCATGTCGTATGGATCAGTGTTTGGTGGTAATTCAACATCTAAAATATAATTATCATTATCTGTGATAAAAGTAATATCTTCTACATTACGGCGTGATACTTTAGCTTTAGTATCAAGCTCTATTTTCTTAGCGACAAGCATCCAGTTGAAGCGATCAACTTCTACTGGTAATTTAAATGTTTGGCCTAAGTAATCGACTTGTTTCGTTTCATCTGCGATGACTACAAAACGTTCAGCCATTTCATCAATGACTTTTTCACGAAACAGTGCACCGCCGCCGCCTTTGATTAAATTTAATTGCGGGTCAAATTCATCTGCACCGTCAATTGCCACATCAATATGATCGACATCATTAACGTTAACAATCGTAATCCCTAATTCTTTCGCAAGCAAAGCAGTTTTATTAGATGTACAAACACCTGTAATTGTAGCGCCATCATCTAATAATTTCGCGATATGCGGTAATAAAAGTTCAATCGTACTGCCTGTCCCAATACCGACAACCATACCATCTTTAATTTCTGATACTGCGTCTTTCACAGTTTGTAATTTTAACGCTCTAACATCCATCACTGAATACTCCTTGTCATTGTATTACTCAGATTTTTCTATAATTTGATACGTTGTTTTAGAAAAGAAGGTATCACCTTTACGTAAAATAGACGGTGCTTCTTCTCCCAATAAATTAATATCATTTGGTAAGCATTGTGCTTCTAAAGTAAAACCTGAGTGTGGTTTATAAATGTTCATATCACTTTCCCAATTGTTTGTTTCATTAAAGGTAAAGATAACGACATGTGGCATATCTGTTTTCATTTTCAATAAGAATTGGCTGTTTTCAACAGTCAATTCTTCACCGATTGTAAATGGGTGATCTAGACCGTGATAACGTTCAATTTGTGCGTGTAATTGCTCATCTTCCGCTTTGCCGATTTCTTCAAACTTCATAGATTGTTTACCTAAGACATTGATTAAATCAATAGTATTATCAAGTGTTGGTAAATTTTTATCATTCAATAAATGCAGTTTCAATGTTGAACTTGTTAAAATATGATTGTTTATTTCTTTATTATCTCGGTTCAAGTTGAAATAGACATGGTTGGTCGGATTGAACAATGTAGTTTCTGTTGCTTCTGCGCGATATTCAATTGTCCATCTGTTATCGATATCATACGTATGTATAATCTTTAGTTTAATATCGCCTGGGTAATGATCATCTGCTGATTTAATAGTAGTCGTGAAAATAATTTGAATATAGCCGCCGTTATCATCTTTAATTTCATAATCAAAATAGTGTTTGTTGATTCCATGAAAACCGCCATGTAAATGATGTGGCGGATCGTTTTGTTCAAGTTGGTAAGTTTTACCTTCTAATTCAAAGCGTCCATCTTCAATACGTCCCCCGAAACGTCCGACACTTGCGCCGAAGTAATACGGATTTTCATGATAATACTCATCCGCTTCAACCACATTTCCTAACACAATATTGTTATCTTCATACTTCCAAGACACAATACGCGCCCCAAAATTTGAAAAGATAATTTTCGCTTGGTCATTATCAATCTTAATTAAATCCAAACCGTTTCTTTGGTGCTCCACTTCTGTAAACATCATTTCAATACACCCTTTCCTTGCCCGATGAAAATCATCAGCCTCTATCAGGCAGCAACATAATCAAGACACCGATAATACATACAATGCCGCCGATGACATCATATTTATCTGGCATCTGTTTGTCAAAAACATATCCCCATATAATACTCATAACGATGAACACACCGCCATATGCTGCATATACTCTGCTGAATGTTGGAAATACTTGGAATGTTGCGATGACACCGTATGTAATTAACAGGATACCTCCAAGCATCCCTAACAACGGCGATTGTGCATCTCTCAGCCACAACCAAATTAAATAACCGCCGCCGATTTCACACAGCCCTGCTAAAATAAAAATTGCAATTGGATACATCATATACTGACTGCCACCTATTTTTAATAATACTTTCCTCACTTTATATTTTAACAATAAGGCGCATGGTTTACTAGATGAAATACAGTAAACCATGCGCCATTTAGAAATCTTTTTATAGGATTGTCATTATTATTTTTTAAGTGCGCGTTTCAACGCTTTAAAGATATTCTTATCAAACGTTAAAACCGAATCACGGTAACTTCTCACCGCAATCCAAACAAGTAAAACCAGAACAATTACTGATAAACCCATGCTCACTATAATTTCCCACAGCTCTAAATTCGGTGTCGAAGCCCGAACAAATAATAAGTACGGTGATAATAACGGAATGAAGCTGGCAACTTTCACAAGCATCATGTCTGGATTATTCATACCGAATATTGCGATGTAAAAAGCAATGAAACTAATAATTGTCATCGGCATTAATGATTGATTCAAATCTTCAATACGTGTCGCAAGTGCGCCTAAAATAGTTCCTAATACAGTATAAGAAACCACACCGATAATGATAGAAAGGACACCGACAATAATCAATCTTGTAGTCGTAGGTGTCATAGTCATATCAAATTTTTTCATCAAGTCGCTCGCATCTGAAAAATATAATGCTGCCGCCCCTACCGCAACTAAAATCAGAACTTGTGTAAAAGCGACACAAATCATAGCTGAAATTTTAGCTAAGATATGTTTAATAGGTGAAATACTCGTAATGACCATTTCAATGACACGTGAAGTTTTTTCTGTCGCGACTTCCATTGCTACTTGGTTGGCATAGTTCATAATCACGAGGAACATCAACATGATGCCTGCATATAAAATAATCCAATTTAAAAATTTATTACTTTCAGAAGTATCGGCGCCATCTTTACCGATTGCTTTTGAAGTGACTTCACTTTTTTGTTGTAAATCAGAAAGTTCTTTTGGGCTTAAATTAATTTGTTGCGCTGCTGCTTGTGTTTGAATAGGTGTTAAGATATTTTCTAATTTTTGAACACTCTCATCAGACGGTGCGTCTTTACTAACAACTTCACCTTTAATTTTTTGTCCTTGTTGTTCAATGATATAAGCTTTGTTAATTTTGTCTTGTTTTATTTCTTTTAAAGCTTGATCTTTAGAGAGTATTTTAAATTCTGTACCCTTTTCTTCAATATGTTTACTTTGTGCTTTGACCATTTGCGCAACCTTCGGCTCATTGGATGCAATGCCGATTTTATCTGGTCCATTATCAAACAAATCGATAATCTTATTCAAGTTAGCTGCCGCTATGATAATCACTGCCAAAATAACAGTCATAATGATAAATGCGCGTGATTTCACTTTATTCTTATACGTCAGATTGAACGTTGCTAAAAACTTATTCATGAATATCACCTACCTGTTGAATAAAGATATCTTGAATCGACGGTTCAAGCACTTGGAATCTTTTTACAAATCCATGTTGTGCCACTGCATCAAAGACACGTTTTGCGGCTTCTTGATTTTCTACAGACACAGTAATCATACGTTTTGAACGTTCTACACGTGTGACACCTTCAACTTCTTCTAAACTTTCTAAAGCATCTTCTGTTTCAATCACAATTTTCTTCAAATCAAATTGATCCTTAATTGATTGAATATCACCTTGTAAAACTAAATCACCATGATTCAATATACAAATGTCGTCACACAGTTCTTCGATATGTTCCATACGATGTGAACTGAAAATAATGGTAGTACCTTGCTCGTTTAAATCTTTAACTGCTGATTTTAATAATTCTACATTGACTGGATCTAAGCCACTGAATGGTTCATCTAAAATCAACAACTCAGGTTTATGAATCAGACTAGCTAACAATTGAATTTTTTGTTGATTACCTTTAGATAATGATTCAATTTTCTTATCTCTGTTCTCAGTAATCTCAAAGCGTTTCAACCAATAGTCTAATGCTTGATTAAAGTCCTTTTTTGCCATCCCTTTTAAAGTCGCAAGGTAACGCAATTCATCTGCCACTTTCATTTTCGGATGCAAACCACGTTCTTCAGGCAAATAACCGACTTGGTTAAACATATGTTCACCCATCTTTTCACCATTATATGTAACTGTTCCTTTTGTTAATGGTGTCAGTCCTAAAATCATACGGAACGTTGTCGTCTTCCCAGCACCATTTCGTCCTAAGAATCCTAACATTTTGCCTTTTTCAAGTGTTAAAGAAATATCATTGACGACTGTCTTATCGCCATATTGCTTTGTTACGTCTTCTAAAACTAAAGCCATCGTACATCACTCCTTATCGTTGGTGTTGATGAATGTAATCATGTCAAACATATACTATAAGTATATGATAATAATATTTATTAAATCTCTATCTTTACAAATTATTCACATAGAATTCACACTTTATTTGCTTTGGTAGTGTTTGAAAATTTTTACGTAATAAAAACTAATATTAAAGACAAATAAGATAAACAGCAATGTTAACGCCAATGTTTGTGTATGACCTGTGATGGCAGTATAAAATGCCAATGCGAGAATCAAAACAGTTAATGCAAGTAAGTTATATTGAAATAGCTTAAATATTGCTGAAAATGTGACATATCTCTCACCTTCATCCATCGCTTTCATCATTTTATCTACATATTGTTCATCATTAGGCTTTGGTAGTCTTGAGTCTAATTTAGGCAAATAGATTTGATACATCACACTAAAAAATGTAGAAATTAAAAACGGAATGACTGAAACCTCCCAATGATTATGGGCAAATTTAAACGTAGTCACTAAAATGATATTCGCTAATGCAACAAATGTACTGAGATGGCTCAAAACTGAAGCATTGAAAAACTTACGATTATACAAAGTATCATAATGATCTCCTAACGCTTCGTCTTCTTCTGAGAGATGTTTATAATCTTTAGCTTGAGACAACTGTTGAACCATAAAAACTCCAATTATAATAATTAATAGTGTCGTTATGACGGTTGATATAACCGTTTCATTTGTACCAAATAGTTGTAATCGTGATTGTTCACTTAGAAAACTGAAATACAATCCAACACATCCTCCCAATAATCCCCCTAATGCAATCTTTCCTGCATATTTCCAATTCTTTTTCGTGCTACTCATAATCGTCCTCCTCGAAAATGAAAATGTCTTCAATGCGTTCTCCGAATATCCGCGCAATTTTTGCGGCAGTCAGTACGGAAGGCATAAATTCATTTCGTTCAATTAATGAGACGGTTTGTCGTGAAATCCCTGCTTTTTTCGCTAGTTGTGTTTGATTATAGCCATCTCGTGCCCGCAATTCTTTTAATCGTGTTTTCATGCGCCTTACCTCCGTTAACACATATACTATATGATAATAGTCATTTTGACAAGTATATTAGTCAAAATGACATGCATAATAAACAAAAAAGACGATACCTTCTATATGAAAATATCGTCCTTATTGTTATTTTGTTATTTGGTTTTAGGCGTGTCTGTAACGTTGTCCAACAGGTTCTGGACCATAAGCATTGTGTCCTTCTTGCGACTTTTGTACACCTACGACAATTACCCAAATCGCAAATACTAACTGTGCAATAGAGAAAATAGCATCTACAATTGTAGCAAACATGCCATCTCCTAAATTCACAAATAAAAGAATACGTTCTACTATTAATAAAGCGGAAAAGATAATTGGGACAACCATTGTATTGCCCGTATCATGGAAACGTCTCGCAAGCAAAGCGACCCATGGAATGAAGCTGGCGATTTCAAAAATTGTAGTTAAACCAAAAGAAGTATTATCAAAACTTTGGTTCAAACCTAATAAAGCATCCAGACTATTCAATACAATGTTAATAATCGTTGTCCATAGTACCATAAACCAGAATTCTGAACGACGTGATCTCCCGTTAAAATCAATGTAACGTTTCCAGAATAAAACAAAAGCTTCTACGAATCCGACACTCTTTTTGTGTTGTTCATGCATCGTATCTCTCCTCCATTTGTTTAGATTCTATATGAAATACTTTCTAATAGATGTTTTTGCTCAATAATTCTTAGTTATGTTAAAAATCGGAACTTGAATCATGACTTGTCGTACTGCCTTTTGTCGATTGAGCCGATTTAGTATGCGATGTATTAGATGCTGGCGCATTGCCTTGTTCAAAGCGGTGTATATATGGACTGCGACCATACTTGTTATCTTTGTCTTGACTTGGCAGACATAGCACTACAAGGACATAAATCCACAAACCTAAGTTAACCAAGCTGATGATTAAAAATATAATTAACGCTGGCGTGAGTTCAGTTGATTCATCCATATTAAGCACAAAATTAAACACATTCATCAAAATACTCAATGCGAACATAATAATCGGTATCACCATAGTTCTACCTGTATCATGAAAACGTCTGATCATGACAGCCCAAGTAGGAATGATTGTAGCTAAGGCAAATAATACATATATCAACATGCATATGAGGAATAAAATCATACCCATAACTGCTACTCCGTTGGACTCAACTGCAGCACCACCGACTAAAAATATAGTTCCTAAAATCATGATAAAAGTTAAAGGCGCATATATAATAAGCATCCATAACGCCGCAAACCAATATTCTGAGCGTGTTGACCTTCCAGTAAAATTAACATAATTTTTCCAGAACAATTTGAAAGCTTCTAAAAATCCTACGCGTCGTATCATAAACATCCTCCTCTCTTTTTTAATGGATTAACGGTACTACTATGTATTACAACTTACTCTTTTATGTCTTTTAAAAGGTAATAGTTATTTAAAACTATTCTTTTTTATTTTAACAGACTTATTGTAAAATTAGCATAGTTTTTCTAAACTTTACAATATCTACAAACTCACACTTCAAACGAAATATTGTTATTCCTTGTCATCTTTGCGTAAAATAGAAATTACTGTATTAAATAGATGAGGAGGAAAGTCATGGATTTTATTCATCGCACAACCGAGGAAATCGCACGTGATTTATTAGGGGTCAGAGTCCAATTTGATGATGGTGAACAAACGTA
The DNA here is from genome assembly GCF_003043455.1 of Staphylococcus simulans. Classification (GTDB taxonomy): domain Bacteria; phylum Bacillota; class Bacilli; order Staphylococcales; family Staphylococcaceae; genus Staphylococcus; species Staphylococcus simulans_A. Next base: position 23,120 of record NZ_PZGG01000019.1, read on the forward strand.
TGCAGGTTATATCGTTGAAACAGAAGCTTATTTAGGCGATATTGATCAAGCTGCTCATACGTATAACGGACGAAATACACCTCGTGTACAATCCATGTATAAAGATGGCGGTACGATTTATGCCCATGTCATGCATACACATCTATTAATCAACTTTGTAACACAACCAGCAGGTACTGCCCAAGGTGTACTGATTCGTGCACTAGAACCAGAAACGATTACTGAACAAATGAAAGAAAATCGTAATGGTAAAGATGGGATAGACTTAACAAACGGCCCAGGTAAATGGACACGAGCCTTTAATATGACCATGGCCTTGGATGGCTTTAAGTTAAATGAAGGCCCTTTAAAAATTGATACCAAACAACGTCGTTATCCAGTAGATATTGTTGAAAGTCCGCGTATCGGCATCCCCAATAAAGGTGAATGGACACATAAACCATTACGCTTTACTGTAGAAGGTAATCCTTACGTGTCACGTATGCGAAAATCAGAGATGAAACCTGCACAAGAAACTTGGAAAGACTAATGAATATGCTAAAATAATTTAAAATTATATGGATTGATAAAAAAGTGGCCCTCCTTAATCTAAAGGAGAGACCACTTTTTTTCATATTTCTATAATTGTATTTGCTTGCAGGGATAGTGGAACATTGATGACACGTTGATTTAACGAACCTTTAAAGGCTAATCCTGGTTGATAAAGCTGTTGAACAAAAGGTCCATCAACTAAGACATCAATTTGGCTTAATAACTGTCTACGCGTTTTTGTATTATGTTTCAAGTTCTCAAACATAAAACCAGACCAAACCCAAATCGTTTTAGTATGACCAAAACGTGCTCTGAATGCTTCAATCAATGGCTGGATAATATCTATATTACAAAAAGGTTCACCGCCTAACAGGCTTAACCCAGCAATGTAATCTGGTGCACAAGCATCAAGGATTTGAGTCATTGTATCATCTGTAAAGGGTGTGCCATATTTAAATTTTTGCGCTGCGACATTATAACAGCCGACACATGCAAAAGGACAACCTGATACATATACACTGCATCTGACCCCTTCACCATCCACAAACGATTCTTCTTCAATCTTTGCAAGATAGCCTTGTCCAGTTTCAACTTGTGCATATAACATCGTTATTCGTTTCCTTTCATATGTTTCACACGTGCAGCGATTTCTTTATGACGCCCTTCTATCGTTGGTCTTTGAACAGGGTTACCGAGATAACCGCATGTTCTTTTAACTACATCTACTGTGTCAGGATCGTGATTACCGCAATGTGGACATTCATAGCCGTGTGCTGTTGTTTTAAAGTCCCCTTCAAAACCGCATTCATAGCATTTATCTATCGGTGCATTGGTACCTAAGTAGCTGACTTTATCATATGAATAATCCCATACCGCTTCTAGCGCCTTTGTATTATGTGTCAATTTCGGATATTCACAGTAATGAATATAACCACCGCTCGCTAAGAAAGGATAATCTTTCTCAAAATCCAATTTCTCAAATGGCGACACTGCTTTACGTACATCATAATGGAATGAATTTTGGTAATAACCTTTATCTGTAATATTCGGAATTAAACCGAAACGTTCTGTATCTAAACGACAGAATCGATCGGTTAATGATTCACTTGGTGTGCTATATAAACTGAAGAAAATATCGTAATCTTCTGTCCATTGATATTGGAAATCTTTCATGCGTCTTAAAATATCTAACGTGAATGTTTTCGCTTCAGGATTTGTTTCCCAGTTTGGTCCATAAAAGACAGTTGCCGCTTCATAAAGACCAATGTAACCCATAGAGATGGTTGCACGTTTATGTTTAAATAGTTCCATCACATTGTCATCTTCTTTTAAGCGGTTATGGAAAGCACCGCTTTTATATAGAATCGGAGCGTTATTTGGGATTACAGATTGAATACGCTCTATACGATACACTAATGCGTCATGTATCAAAGACATACGTTCATCAAGTAATCTCCAAAAAGCCGCTGGATCACCTTCTGTTTCAATCGCGATACGAGGCAAGTTCAATGTAACGACACCTAAATTACAACGACCGCTGTTTTCATTTTCACCCTTTTCATTTTGCCATGCCGGTAAGAATGAACGGCAACCCATCGGTGCTTTGAAATCACCTAAGATTTCAACCGTTTTATCATAGTTCAAAATATCTGGATACATACGTTTAGTAGAACATTCTAGGGCTAACTGTTTTACATCATAGTTGGTATCTTCACGCGCAAAATTGACACCTTTTTTAATCGAATAAACCAACTTAGGGAAAATGGCAGTCACATGATGATGACCTAAACCTTGAATACGTGTTTTCAAAATTGCCTTTTGAATCATTCGGCTGTATGTATCTGTGCCTAAGCCGAAACCTAGTGTCACAAAAGGTGTTTGTCCATTAGACGTATATAGCGTGTTGATTTCATATTCTAAGCTTTGCATCGCATCTTTAATATCTTTTTCAGTTTGCGTACGGACATAATCCTCCAATTGTTCAGGGTACACAAACTTTTCACCGATTTCACGATGTTTTCGAGCATTACATTCTGCATATTGACTTAATACTTCGTCAATACGGTCAACTGTACAACCGCCATATTGACTGCTTGATACGTTCGCAATAATTTGAACGATTTGTGCTGTCGCAGTTTGAATTGACTTTGGAGATTCTACTTGTGCATTACCAATTTCAAACCCTTTTTCCAACATTCCTTTAATATCAATCAAGCAACAGTTTGTTAAGGGTTGGAAGGGATGATAATCTAAATCATGGAAATGAATATCTCCGTTTAAATGTGCTGCTGCCACATGTTTTGGCAATAAATGTTCTAAGGCATATGATTTAGAAACGACACCTGCTGTTAAGTCACGCATCGTTGTAAATGTTTCACTATCTTTATTCGCATTTTCGTTCACTACAGTCGGATCTTTATTGATTAATCGACTTAAGCTTTCTTCTAGTTTCAACATAGAATTCCCCTTTTCTACTATATCTTGTGTTCTAAGTACTAAATTACCACAATATATAGAATTTAGAAGAGGAATGCCGTACTTTTAACAGATATGTCAAAATGTTGTGGCTTAATTTTGAATAGAGTATTTAGGACGACTCTATTTCCATCTTTTCCTAACTATGCAAAAATGCCCTCGTCTATATACAATAGACAAGGACATCTCATCAATTCACAAAAACTTTTACAACCTGTAAATATTTCTACCCTAAACTTCTAAAAAGCTTTGCTTATTTAATCTGTCACATTGTTTCTGTTGAAGTGATACATAAACAACTAGCCATACTCATCTTGAATTATTCTGGATGTAAATAATTCATCTATATATTTTAACCTTCTTTTAGGACATTTATATCCATTTAACCATATAGAGCTGGCGCAGTTTAAACCCTTATAGAATTTCTTAAAATAAAACTTTCTTTAAAAACACGTTCATTCATTAAATCTTGTAAATTATGATGAGTTAGTTGACAGCTTAAGTAAGCAGCATATATATAATTCTCGCCGCTAATCAAATAGTTGGTTATATCGTATATATATTTTGTCGATGGACGACTCAACTCAATACGTAACTCTTGATTGATGTCTATAATCATAGCGGTATTTGTCTTGGGTGTTATGACAACCAAATGATACTTCACATTATCTACAACACAATCAATTTTAAAGGTATGACTGGCTGTGATAATATTCGTGTTGATATTGTTTTCGAGAGAAACATTCCAATTATTTAACTCAGCTTCTATACTGATGTGCAGTCCTGAGATGTGATGTTGATTTTTATCATAATAGTATAAAAACGGTTCAACTACTGGTGATGTCGGTTCTATCAGCACGATTTTTTTGAATTGTGAATAACTAGGTCTCACTCCCTGACCCCCTTCGACAGAGAATTAATATACACCTATTATATATTCGCTCATTTTCTAAAAGATAGCTATAAATCAATACAACATTATGTCAAAATGTTTCTCTTCTGTATTAAATAAAACTCATCTGTAATTTCGTTATTTACCAATCATTTTATTTTGTACAATCCATCATTTTTAATTAATCTAAGTGCTTTGTGCAAATTAATGTTCTATAATAAGTGTAAGCGTTGCCAGAGCCCATGGACTCAAAGGTCCAGCTCTTCGTGATTGCCTATACCAAAACCAATTTGTTACTAAAAAAGCGGTTCAACACTCTACCAGTTGAACCGCTCTCCTTATATTTACACTTAATTTTTGTATGTTTCTATACAAAAAACTTGAGTGTTTTTTCTATTTTAAACCACGTTGTTCTATCCAATTTTTTAAATATTGATCAAAAATCACTGAAGTTTTTTGTAAATCTTGGATATTTGATGCATCTAACATTGTTGCGATACGTTTCATTTGTTCAAGAAACGCTTCTACATATTCCACAGTTTGTGTAATGCCGTTATTTTCAACTTGTTCTAAGAAAGGTCGAGACATACCTACTGCATCTGCGCCTAATGCGATACATTTCACTGCATCAAGCGGATTGCGTACGCCGCCGCTCGCAAATACAGACATTTTATTTTGTAGTGATTGGCTTTCTAATAAAGACTCAACTGTTGATTGTCCCCAATTTTGAAGATAAGACATATCTTTTAAATCACGGCGTTCGTTTTCAATATTAACAAAGTTCGTACCGCCTCGACCGCTGACATCTACATAACGTACGCCGATATCATATAAAGCTTTTATTGTTTCTTTGCTCATACCGAAACCGACTTCTTTTACAATCACAGGTACGTCAACTGTTTGAACAATCAAGCTCAAATTTTCCATCCAATTTGAAAACGTGCGATTACCTTCAGGCATCACAAGTTCTTGTGGTGCATTGACATGGACTTGCAGCGCATTCGCATTCAACATCTCTACAGATTTCTTAGCTAAGTCTGCAGGTACATCTGCGCCGACATTACTAAATAAAATACCTTCTGGATTTTTTTCTCTTACAATATTGAATGAATCAGCAGTTTTTGGATTACGTAAAGCCGCATGTGTTGAACCTACCGCAATCGCAAGTCCTGTTTCTCTCGCAACAACCGCAAGTTTTTCATTGATTTGCTTTGTCCATTCACTGCCGCCTGTCATAGCGTTAATGTATAGCGGTGAACTTAAGTCAAAATCTGGTAATTTGACTGATAAATCTACTTGGTCTACGTCCACGCTTGGAATAGAATGATGGACAAATCTGACACGATCAAAATCAGTTAATTTCGGATCAGTTTGCGCCATCGCAATTTTTACGTGATCATCTTTTCGTTGTTCCCTTTTAGAGTCGCTCATTGTCTTTCCTACTTTCTTTTCTTTCATGTATTAGTGATAGTGTATCAATCTACTGACATTCGTTCCAGTTTTTACGTTCATTTTCCATATCATACTAAAGCATATTTTTACGTTTGAAGAACCAAAGGCACCATAACGTGATTAGTACCATTAATCCTAGGCAAATAAAGTAACCATAATGCCATTTCAGCTCTGGCATATACTCAAAGTTCATCCCATAAATTCCCGCTAACAATGTTAACGGCATGAAAATCATTGAAACAATGGTTAATATCTGCATGACATGGTTCATTCTATATGTGGTATATGATTCAAAATTATCTCTGATTTCTTTTGTGATATCCTGCGCTGTTCTCAACATATTTTCTTCTTTGACGATGTGATCTTTAATATGTTGAATATACATTCTATGTCTTTCATCTCTGACTAAAGCACTAGAATATTGTAATGTGTCGATCAACTCTTTCATCGGCATAATGATTCTGTTCATCTTAATGATGTCGGAACGTAAATCAAACAAATCATCCATCATATATTTATTGGTACGCTCTCCACCATGTTCATCTTCAAACATGAATACTTTATCTGATATCTTTTCCACATGATTGAAATATTCATCAACAATATGGTCAAGAATATAAAGAACAATATCATCACAATCTAATTCTTTATCAAAACGGGCAGTGACTTGCTTGTGAACTGCTTCAATTTCATCAATTGGCTGGTGATGATATGTGATTAAAATATTGTTTTTAATAAAGATATTTAAGACTTCAACTTGATAGTTTTGTTCTGAAAGTCGATGGAATACGATATTCTGATAATCACCGTAATTCTTATATTTCGCTCTTGGATTGGCATGAATTGTATCATCAACTTCTAATGGATTAAAATCAAAACTATCTAATAAAAACTTGTTTTCTTGTTCAGTTGGTTCACTCAAATCAAACCAAATAACCGTCGCATCCGACGGAATATCACGCTTATTGTCTACTGTTTTGAAGCCATGTGATTTAGTTTGATAATATATGGACATACTCATGTGTTTCCCTCCCCCATGTCATAAAATTAGTTTATCATTTTTAGTATTAAGTATGTTTGAAGTTATCATCACTGATTTGTATATTATGGAGGGTTATAATGTACAAAACAATACGTAATAAATAAAAAAGAATAATCGGAAAAGGAGTTTTTTAATGGACAACTTATTTACATTAACAGGAACAGTAGAAAAATCTATGATTGATCATAATCAGCATATGCACGATTCACAATATAACGAAGCATTCAGCCAAGCAACGAATGAATTCAACTATAATAACGGCCTTTCATTAGAAGAACGTAAACAGTTAAACTATACGATTTTCACAATTGAAGAACATACAACATTCTTATCTCAACTTAAACTGAATGATACTTATCAAATAGATATTCACCTTTATAACTATGACTACAAACGCCTGCATTTCTTTTTAATCATGCGTAATGAACAAGGCGACATTGTCGCAACGAATGAACAGATGATGATGGGCATCGATGGCGAAACTGAGAAATCAGCTGCTTTCCCTGAAACATTTATGCGGAATGTTGAACTTTACTTCAACACGCAACCTAAGGTCGATTGGCCGAAACAATTAGGTCATCGTATTGACATACCCCAAAAAGGAGATTCCAAATGAATTTATCTCTTCAAGAAGAACTTCAAATAACCTTGTTGGATTTAACGGACGATGTCAAAGTCGAACTGAGTGAGCTCAATCAACTCAAAGACAATGTGACTAAAGGTCCTGACTATAAATTATTTGAACGCGGCATCATGCATGCGACAATACAAGGTAAACGTCAAATGATAGATACACTACAAAATCAATTACAAACAACAGGAACAAACCAAGACATCGTAGTTTTAATTGAAAATACAAAACAAGAGTTAGAAGCCCAATTATCGCAACTTCAGAGTAAAATCCCATCAAACAACACAACCAATCAAGCCTATTACGAAGAAGGTCTGACTGTAGCACAACTCTACGAAACACAAGGAAAGTACTATGTGATTCAAGTCATCAGTGATAAAATAAATACAATACAGTCAGAAGATAAGTTATAGGAATATATAAATCATTCTGTTCTTCTTTCTTCAAAGGGAGGTATTTGGTCCATTATGGCTCAAAATAATTTACGACGGGCTGATAAAGCTCCTTTAGATCGAGTACCGCTTCACCGCGGCCAATATTTCGCGCCTAAAAAGAAGCGCTCTTACGTCAGCTTAATCATCCAAATCATTGTATTGATTCTGACAATCATCTCGATTTACAGTATGCTGAAAGAACCTATTTTCAATATTTTACTCGTGAATGAACCCATTCGTTTTTCACAAATCTTGAATTTCCAAGAAACACTGCAAAACATATCGAGTCAAAATGTTGATTTAACGCAAATCAGCCAACTTCAAGATAATATCAGCAAATTGAAACTGGCCTTTTACGCCTTTTTCTTCGCCGGTATTCTCAGCTTGATTTTGACGGTTCTAACATTAATTTTCAATCGTACTGCGATTAAAATCGTTAACATGGTCTTAATCGCCATTATGTTCGCGATTCCTTTCGGTCTAGCTTATATCGTCGAAGAAACAGCGAAACGCGTATCTGAAACATTACAACAATACTTTATCAACCTCTCACCTGACAAAATCTTAGTCACAGGTGAAGCGATAAGTAATGCGACTGTATTACTCGCATGTTGTTTCGGTTTACTCTTTATCAGCTTATTCTTTAGAAACCGTCGTATTCGAATTAAATAGTAATTTAACCAGCAGCAGCTCACACCGAGTTGTTGCTTTTTTACATTTATTTTCCTACAAACACTTAACTTTACAACAAACTTAATTCTCTTTATTATAAGTATGGTTAACACCTCTCAACTAAAGAGTGTGAGGAAATTTTATAAAAAGGAGTCCATATAGAAAATGAAAACAATATTGAAATTCAGATGGCTAATTTCAATTATTGTTGTGATAATGGTGGCTTGTACTTTAGTCTTTGCGCCTAATTTATCTAAACTGGCCGAAGACAAGGGTGATATTAAGCCTCCCGATGATATGACCTCACAACAATATACAAATAAATTAAAAGATGTCGGGGCTGATTCCGAGAGTATCAGCGCAGTCGTCAAGTTAGATAAACCGCTTGATAAAGCAAGTCGTCAACAGCTTAATGACTATGTCAAAGACATCAAGAAAGTAAAACATGTTGAAAATGTCATTAATCCTGTCGAAAGCAAGACCATCGAAGATAAATTAGTGGCAGACAATCAGAAAACTGTACTGATTCCTATTGAAACGACAGATGATAAAACTAAAACTTTAAATGCTGCAGATGATATCAATCATATTCATCAAGACTTTAAGTCGTCTTATTTAACAGGTAACGAAATCATTAATGATGATATCAATAAAAGTGTGAATGAAGGACTGCAGAAAACTGAAATTATTACAGTCGTTTTAATTCTAGGTATCTTATTCTTAGTCTTTCGTTCAGTAGTTACACCTTTTGTACCATTACTTTTAGTCGGTATTTCTTATTTATTCTCACAAGGTATTTTGGCATTACTCGTTAAATATATCGATTTTCCGATTTCCATCTATATCCAACCATTCTTAATCGCATTGTTGTTTGGTATCGGAACGGATTACTGTATCTTATTACTTAATCGTTATAAGGAAGAACTAAGTAAAAATCAAACTAATTATCAAGCCGTATTGAATACCTTTAAAAATGGCGGACGTACGATTTTAATCTGTGCCATTACAGTATTAGTTGGTTTTGCAGCATTATTCTTTGTAGAATTCAGTCTTTTCCGCTCAGCTATGGGCATCGCAATTGGTGTACTATGTCTGATGATTATCTTATTCACCTTATTACCGACCCTATTGATGGTAACGGGTGAAAAAATATTCTGGCCAAGCAGAAATGCAGGTACACACAAAGATAGTAACTTATGGGGCAAATTGGGCCGCTTTACAACGAAACGTCCTTTCTTAGGACTTGTTATTGTTTTAGTTATTCTTATACCGCTTATTATTTTCGCACCTAACAAAATTTCATTCGACAATACGAATGAAATCAGTGATCAATATGATTCTATTAAAGCCATCAATATCATTAAAGATGACTTCACTATGGGACAAGCATTCCCTGTAAACATTGCGGTTTCAGACAATCATAAACTGACTACTTCTAAAGGTGTGAATGATGCTGAAGTATTGGCACAATCGATTGAAAAAATAAAAGGTGTAGATAGTGTCAGCACGATTACACGTCCTACAGGAGAACCGATTAAATCTCTTTCTGCAACACATCAATTAGATGTCATTCAAAGCAAATTAAATGAAGCCAATCAAGGACTTGATCAAGTCAACAATGGTTTAGGCGAGATGCAATCACAAGTACAACCTTTAACAGACCAGCAACGTGTACAACAAATGATACAACAAAGCTCTCAACTCCCACCACAACAAGCAGTACAACAAGTCACTGGTCAATCTGGTCAACTTACCAAAGGACTTGAACAATCACAAGAAGGTATTTCACAAGTTCAAGGTGGACAATCTCAGATTCAACAACGCTTAAAAGAAATGGCCGATGATAAAAATATCGACAAATCAGGTATGCATATCACAAATGATATGTTGAAAAATACAGACCTTAAAGATTCGGTTAAACAATATAGTGAAGGTAACGGTAAAGTATTGTTAATGACAGTTGAATTAAAAGGAGATCCATTCTCCAAATCATCCATGCAAACTGTAGATACAATACATGAGACTGTTGATCACCAAGTTAAAGGTACATCATTCGAAAATAGTGATATTGAGTTCGGTGGCACGTCATCACAAAACAATGACTTAGAAAAAACAGTCAATAGTGATATGAATAAAGCCATCGCATTAATTACAGTATTCTTATTTATTGTACTGTTGATTTTTGAACGTTCAATCATTATGCCAATTTATATGATTGCATCTATTTTAATCACATATTATGCATCTATTGGTATTTCGAATCTGATCTTTACGAACTTATTTGATATGGGTGGTCTCTCATTAGTTGTTCCATTCTTCAGCTTTGTCGTACTTATGGCCTTAGGTATCGACTATGCGATTTTCTTAGTCAACCGCTTCACCGAAGAAGTCGAACAAGGCCACTCAGTCACAGACGCAATTATTACTTCAATGCGTAAGATGGGTACAGTGATTATGACTGCATGCATCATATTAGTCGGTACAGTCGCAGCACTTTATACTTCTGGTGCCTTGACACTTATGGAAATTGCGACCGTGATTATTATCGGACTCATTATTTACAACGTACTGTTATTACCATTGTTCATCCCTTCTGTTGCACAATCATTCAACAAAGGAAACTGGTGGCCATTTAAAGCCCCTAAGACGAATCATCACATGAACACATCAAGTACAGACCATACACATTAAGAAATAAATCATAATTGAAGAAACGCCCCTGTGTACAAGACGCAGAGGCGTTTTTCTTATAAAAAAGCGACAGATACAACACCTGTCGCTTTCTTTTATATCTTCAATATTTTTTAATGATCGTGTTCTTGCGCAAATGCATCTGCTTTTTTCTTACTTTGAATAAAGAAACTTAAGAATAATGCGATGGCACTAAATAATGTCGCAATCCAGAATGCATCATTGACACCTTCAACTGTCGCAAGTTTGTTTAAGAAAGTCATAATCACTTTCATGGCACCTTCTTGGCCGCCATATTGCATGGCCATTTCTTTCATTTGGTCTTGAATGGCAGGATTTGTTTTATCTAAATCCTGTGCGAACGTATTCATATGTTCAGTTGTTTGTGTCGTCATAACTGTAACTAAAATAGCTGTACCTATAGAACCAGCTAATTGACGTAATGTGTTCACTAAGGCATTACCATGTGAAATTAAGCGTGCTGGCAAAGCATTCATACCTGCTGTCATAATAGGCATCATGATAAATGCCATACCGAATGAACGTAAAATATAAATCCCCATAATATGTGAATACGGTGTATCCATTGTTAGATGTGTTAACTCCCATGTACCGTATGTCATTACCGCAATACCAAATATCGCAAGTGGTTTAATACCGACCATATCATACAATTTACCAGCAATCGGACCTAAGAGTCCCATTACTAAGGCACCTGGTAATAATAATAAACCAGAATCAATCGCTGTGAAACCACGTAAATCTTGTAAATAAATCGGTAATAATAACATACCGCCATATAAACTCATCATCACAATGACGTTAATTAAAGTTGTTAATGCATACGTTGGAAACTTCAAGACTTCGAAGTTCAACATCGGCATCTTCATACGTAATTCTCTTAATACGAATAAGATAATGAAAATAGCTCCGATCGTGAATGACACAATAATTTCAGTTGAACCCCAACCTGCATTACCTGCTTCACTAAAGCCATATAATAATGCACCGAAGCCTAACGTACTGAAAATAATACCTGGTACATCTGCTTTAGGTTGAGATGTATGTTGGTAAATTTTGAAGCCGAAATAACCGACAACTATCGCAAGAATACCAATAAAGAACATACCATAAAACATAATGTTCCAATGATAATTTTGAACGATATAACCTGATAATGTCGGACCGATGGCAGGCGCTAAAATCATCGCAACGCCCATTACACCCATAGCCATACCACGTTTGGCTGGAGGGAAAATTGTCATAATCACATTAGAACCAAGCGGCATTAAAATTCCTGCGCCCGCTGCTTGAAGCACACGGCCAGTCATCATAATCGGGAAATTCGTCGCAATACCGCAGACTAATGAGCCGAGTGTGAAAATAACTAGTGAAAAGAGATACAATTTACGATAAGAAAATCGGTCGAATAAAAAGGCGCTGACCGGAATTAAAATACCGTTTACCAACATGAAGCCAGTCATCAACCATTGTCCAGTTGACGCTGTGATATTAAAATCACTGTTGATTTTAGGTAAAGCCACGTTTAATAAGGTTTGGTTTAAAATCGCAATAAACATCCCAAACAACATAGCCGCAAGGACTTTATTACGTGTCGCACCTTTACCAAAACGATACATGACTGAATCGCCTTGTGTTGGTTGTTCTGTTTCTTCTGTGTCTTGATTTTGTGTTGTATCCTGTTCATCTATTGACTCAGAATTAATTTCATCTGAGTGTGTTTGTTTTAAGTCCGCATCCTCTGTGGATTCAGTTGGCGCATCTAAATCGCTCGCTTTAAATCTTGAGGGATCAGTACTTTGTTTGATGTGAGAGGGGTTAGGTTGACGTACTGATTGTGAAGATTTGCGTTTTCTTAAGAAAACATTAATCAGCAGTACAATCAGTAATGCAACGACAATATATATAATTAAAGCAAGTGTCATAGATTGACCTCCTTACTTATGAATACTTACTTCAGCATTCATACCTGGAACCACTGATTTTGCCGGTGCAGATTCAAGTGAAATCTTCACAGGTACGACTTGTGATACTTTAGTATAGTTGCCGTCGCTGTTAGATGAAGGCATTAAAGAGAAACTTGAAGCTGTTGCTTTACCAACTTGTTCTACTTTACCTTTCATTTTAGAATCTTGACCGTCAATTTTAACATCTACTTTTTTACCCTTTTCAACATCTCCGAGGTCTGTCTCGTCTACATTTGCTGTAATGTATAACTCATCTAAATTATACGCGTATGCCATTGGTGAACCTGCTTGAACCATGCCGCCTTCTTGGGCATCTGTTTTTACAATAGTACCTGCTTGTGGCATTTTAATATCCATTTTTTGCGGAGATCCATCTTCTCCTTTACCAGCTACTTCTGCGATTTGTTCATCTTTTTTATAGTATTTGTTTTCTTTGCCATCAAATGATTCTACTTTGCCTGAAACAGGACTCGCAATTTTAATTTGTTGGCCATCTACTTTCGCATTTTCTGTTTTTATATAACTTGTTGCTTGATTATAGTAGTAAAAACCGCCAATGCCGATTAACACAAGCACTACGATTGTCACAATATTAATAATGATTAACTTCTTCATACGTACTTTCCTCCTATTTGCTTTTCAAAGTCACTTTTAATAGTATAAAGACATGTAACTTAAAAAAACACCAACACTTTTTAAAAATGTGTCGGGCAATTTTAAAGTGTATTAAAGAGGTGCAAAGATGAAAAAGCGTGCTCGAATCCAAATATTCAAAAGTACAATCGGTTTGATGGAAGACTATGCACCAGAAGAAATTACCATTAAAATGATTTGCGCATACAGTGGTATCAATCGCTCTACTTTCTACGCCTATTTCTTAGATAAATATGATTTGTTTGAACAGATTCAAAACTATCACATGAACCGCTATCAAAAATTAATGCGCATCGTTTATCAAAATTTCGAAGCTATAAAAAAAGAAAATCAAAAACTGCTTCAGTTTTTCCGCATTATCTTCAGATACATTCAAAGATTTCAACGATTTTTCCGCGCTATCTTTGTCACACATCCACAAAAAGATGTGATTATTAAATTCGTGACCTTTACCCATGAATCTTACGAAAGATTGTTGAACGATTATACAAGGGTTTCAGATAAGGTTTACTTTGCGCATTATTTAATTGGTGGTCAATTAGGTGTCATTCATACTTGGTTAAGACGTGATTGTACAGAAGCACCTGAAGCAATGGCACAAACAATGTTAGTCAATACCATTAAAATGAGACAACAAGCTTAATAATATTACTAAAATAATAAAGAGGAAGTGCTTGATATGAAGGCACTTCCTCTTTTTATAAGCTTAAACAAAAACAAAATTTCATATATTTCACTTACTAATTTTTATTCTGCTGCATCGCAAAGACTCTCGCCGTTATGATGTGAAGTATGATCAATACAATCGACGCGATAAAAATGATGATTAAATAAGGGATATAACTGCTTTCTCCCATTAAACCGACTAACGGTGTACTGATGCCACCAATTAATGTTTGAACTAAACCTAACAAACTTGAAGCACTTCCGCCGCCTCCTGTGCGTTCATCCATCGCAACTGAAAAGCCAAGTGTCGCTATACCTGTCACTGGACTGACTAACACAAAGAACGCAATGAACAAGAAGAAAATCGGCAAATGGAAAATCAGTACGATTGAAATCAAGACTACACCAACAAGTTGAACCCAAGTATAACCGCGCATAATAGCTAATGGTGAAAAGTAATCAACTAATTTACCCGATAGCTGTGATGAAATAATCAATCCGATCCCGTTCACTGCGAACATAATACTGAACGCTTGGGGTGTCAGCGTATAAATACGTTGCGTAATAAATGGAGATGCTGAAATGTAACTGAATAAAATCACAAAGGTCATCCCTTGAAGCAACATCGGCAATACAAATCGTGGGCGTTTCAATAAACGTTTGAACTGAATTAAAATTGATTTGATATCAGCTGGCTCTCTCGCTTGTTTGCTTAAAGATTCTGGCACCCGTATAGAGGTGCTAAATACCATAAAAATGCCGAAAATCGTTAAGATAATAAAAACCATATGCCAAGTTGAAAACAATAAGATGATACCGCCGAGTGCTGGCGCAATAACTGGCGCCACACCATTAACCAGCATTAAAACAGCTAAGAATTTCGTTAAAGCTTTCCCATGATACATATCACTGGCAATCGCTCGTGAAATCACCGCAGCTGCTCCTGCACATAAGCCTTGAATCAGTCTTAAGCTGATCATCATTGTAATGTTCGCTGAAAAAACAATGCCGACACTTGCGATAGTATAGATTATCATTACTATAATCAGTGGTTGTTTTCTTCCGTAAGCATCTGATAACGGCCCCATAATCAAATTACCAAATGCTAATCCAACCATAAATAAAGTCAGTGTTAATTGTGCTGCAGAAGCAGTCGTATTAAAGTCCGCTCTGATTTGCGGCAGACCTGGTAAAAACATATCGATGGATAACGCACCGATTGCTGTCAGCGCCCCTAAAATAATAATCAAAAATATAGGCGGTCGCTTTTGATATGTATGTCCCTGACTCACAAACAATCCCCTTCTTTCTCTCTATACAATTCAATTAATATCCTCATGTTATACCGATAGTCAAAATAATACAATGAAAATAAAACCATTATTCCAAATAATCAAACATATAATAACTGCACATTAAAAACTCCTCTCTATCCATCGGATAAAAAGGAGTTGATTTATGATTCATAGCTGATGATTTTCAAATCGTCAGTATTAGGTATCTGACCCGATTTATGATTATCATCTAAAAGTTTATAAGTTGATTTAACCCATACACCTTGGTTATTTAAATTTAATACTTCGGCGTAAACATGCGCCCCTTCAGTCGTCACGTCAACGACTTGGGGCGTTTGGTAAAAAGACGCTGCACCTTGCCCTGATTGAATCAATTGTTGTGTCTGTTTATAATTATCAGTTCCTGTTTTTAAAAACGGAGACACACTTGCGAAATTATTAGTTGTCGATGCATCATTTAAAGCTGATGTGTATTTATCAAAGAAACGAGACAATTTATTTTTTAAACTGTTTTCCTCTTTTTCTTTCTCTTCTACATAC